>JANXUK010000075.1 GCA_025356275.1 Sphingomonadales bacterium
TGGGTCTGCAAATGTCAAAATCGTAAAATCCACTAGAACCAAAATCTTCTAGTGGTCCGAAAAGATTCTGACATTCGAGCGCGACTTGGCCTCAAGCGGTATCGAATGTCAGAATCGGACCACTAGAGTCTTTGTTTTCGCATCGTTTATTGCCAAAAACCGGTACCCACCTTTTGGCACGATGCTCTAAAGGGGCAACTAAAGCGGGTTGCCGTCCTTGTCGCGATAGATCTCGCGCCGGCCGACATGGTTGGCCGGGCCGACATAGCCATCCACCTCCATCCGCTCGACCCATTTCGACGCCGAGTTATAACCGACCCCCATCTGCCGCTGAATCCAGCTGGCCGAGGCTTTCTGGCTTTCGAACACCAGCTGGCAGACCTGACGGTATTTGCGGTCCTCGGGATTGGCGCCCTCGCCGTCCAGATCGTCGAAGCCGAAGCCGCCGTCCTCGGGCTCCTCGGTGACCGAATCGACATAGGCCGGGGCGCCCTGTGCGCGCCAATGCACCGCCACCGCCTCGACCTCCTCGTCCGAAACGAACGGGCCATGCACGCGGACAACCGGCGTAGTTGCCGCCTTGTACAGCATGTCGCCCTTGCCCAGCAGCTGTTCGGCGCCCTGCTCGCCCAGGATGGTGCGGCTGTCGATCCGGCTGGTCACGGCAAAGCTGATGCGGGTCGGCAGGTTGGCCTTGATGACGCCGGTGATCACGTCGACCGACGGGCGCTGCGTGGCCATGATCAGGTGGATACCGGCGGCGCGGCTCTTCTGGCTCAGCCGCTGGATCAGCACCTCGATCTCCTTGCCGACGGTGACCATCAGGTCGGCCAGTTCGTCGACGATGATCACGATCTGCGGCAAGACCTGATAATCGAGCTGCTTGTCTTCGAAGATCTCAGCATGGGTATCGGGGTCGAACCCGATCGAGACGCGGCGCCCCAGCGGCTTGCCCTTGGCGGCCGAGTTGCGCAATTTATCGTTGAAGCCCGAGATGTTGCGGACGCTGATCTCGCTCATCATCCGATACCGGCGCTCCATCTCCTCGACCGCCCATTTGAGCGCACGAACCGCCTTGGCCGGGTCCGTCACCACCGGCGACAGCAGATGTGGGATGTCGTCATACGACTTGAGTTCGAGCACCTTGGGATCGACCAGAATCAGCCGGCACTGCGCCGGGGTCAGCCGGTAGAGCAGCGACAGCAGGATGCAATTGAGCCCGACCGATTTGCCCGAGCCGGTGGTGCCCGCGACCAGCAGATGCGGCATCGCGGCCAGATCGGCGACGATCGGCTCGCCCGCGATATCCTTGCCCAGAATGATCGGCAGCAGGCCCTTGTGCGCGGCAAAGGTCTCACACGCGACCAGCTCGCGGAAGCTGACGGTCTGGCGGTTCACATTGGGAAGCTCGATACCCATCACCGTGCGCCCCGGAATCGCCGAGACGCGCGCCGAAATCGCGCTCATGTTGCGGGCGATATCGTCGGCCAGGCCGATCACGCGGCTGGCCTTGATGCCGGGGGCCGGCTCCAGCTCGTACATGGTGACGACCGGCCCGGTTCGCACGCCGGTAATCTCGCCCTTGACGTTGAAATCGTCAAGCACGGTTTCGAGCAGGCGCGCATTACGCTCAAGGCTGAGCTTGTCGATCACCGGGCCGGTATCGGCGGCGGGCTCGGCCAGCAGGGTGATCGGGGGCAACGCGAAACTGTCGAACAGGTCGCTTTGCTTGCTGAGCGCGCCAATCTCGGCGGGTTTGACCGCGCGGCGGGCATCGCTGATGTCGGGCGCGCGGCGCGGTTCGGCATTGTCGGGCAGCGCGGCGCGCGGCTTGCTCTCACGGCGCACCAGCGGCGGCAAAGGCGCACGCGCCCCCTCCGCCGTGCGGCGCGACAGCGCGAAGGGCAGCGCGAACAGCCCGGCCCAATCGAGCGCAAACACCCGTGCGCCCAGCCATGCGCCCGAGGCCAGACAGACCAGCCCCGCGCCCAATATCGCCCAGCCCTGCGCCGCCGCCGGCAGCCGGCCCCCGACCGCACGAATCGCATCGGCGCCCAACAATCCCGACAGCCCGCCCATCGAGGCGGGCAGCGTGCCGCCATCGCTGGTGAACACCAGCGACAGCGCCGTACTGATCAACGCCATCGCGAACAGCAGCACGCCGCCCGCCCGCCACCAGCGCCCCCCGACCAGCGCCAGGGGCCGCGCGCGCGCCGGCTGACCCGCCGGGCGGTCGCCATCGGCCATCCGCCACAGCCGCACCGCGAACACATGGAGCAGCGGCAGCAACAGCACCGCCACCGGCCCGAACACCAGCAGTACGCCATCCGCCGCCCAGGCCCCCGGCCGCCCCAGCCAATTGCCCACCGGGCCGCCCGCCGCGGTCGAGGACGAGGGATCGGTCTGGTGATACGACACCAGCGCCAGCGCCAACGCGAACATCGCCGCCCATAGCAGCCCGGCCCCGGTCAACTCGGCACTGCGGCGCAGGCTGCGGCGCAACGCGATGCGCCAACGCGCCGAGGCACCCGCGGCCGCGCGTTCTGCCGCATTGCCGCCGGCGGCGCCGCTTGCCAGAAATGCCCGTGTAGCCATGCTCCGCCTGCCCTGTGTCCGATCCTGCTAGCCTCATGCGCCCGGCGGGGAGTCGCCGTCAACAATCGGCTGCGGATTTTTGGGCGCGAGGCCATCGATGGCGGCCCAGCGATCCGCCCCCAGCCGCCGCGCTCGCGCCGCATTGATCCCGCCCAGCGCGATCACCGGCGCTTGGGCTTGCGCCGCCAAGAGCCGAAAGCGCAAGGGCCCGAGCACCTTGCCGCCGGGATGACTGTGGCTGGCGAACACCGGGGACAGCAGGATGGCATCGGCCCTTGCGGCCCGCGCCTGGCGGATTTCGCGGAAACCATGCGCGGTAATCAGGCGCAGGCCCCCTGCCCCGCGCGCCAGCAGCGCCGGCGGGCCATAGGCGCCGTCTGCCCGCCACGCCCGCGCCTGGGCCATCCCGCCGGCCAGCACCACCGCGTGCCCCCGCGCCCGCGCCATCCGCGCCAGTCTGGCAAACCGCGCCCGCCGCTGGGTCGGCGCCAGGTGGTAATGCCGATAGATCAGCCCCGACCCGCGCGGCATCGCCGCCAGCGCCGCCGCCAGCATCCTGTCATTGCGCGCGTCGCTGACCAGCCACAGGCGCGGCAGATGACGGATGGGCTGGCATATGGGCTGGCGCAGGGTCATAGCGGCGCTATAGCACCGGGCGATGAGCATCCCAGCCCCCTCCCGCACGGCGTCCGCTGCCCTCGCCCCCTCCCTCCTTGCCGACGTGCAGGCCCGCATCGCCGCCGCCGCGCGCCTGGCCCGCCGCGCGCCCGCCGACATCTGCCTGATCGCGGTCAGCAAGACGCATGATGCGCCGGCCATCGCGCCGCTGATCGCCGGGGGCCAGCGCCACTTTGGGGAAAACCGCGTGCAGGAGGCCGAGGGCAAATGGCCGGCTTTGCGCGCGCAAACGCCCGGCATCATGCTGCACATGATCGGCCCGCTGCAATCGAACAAGGCGGAGGACGCGGTCGCCCTGTTCGACTGCATTCATTCGCTGGACCGGATGAGCCTGATCACCGCTTTGGCGCGCGCGATGGACAAAGCCGGGGGCGGGGCGGGGCGGCGCGTGCCATGCTTCCTTCAGGTCAATATCGGCGATGAGCCGCAGAAATCGGGCTGCGCCTTGGCCGAGGTGACGGCTTTGATCGCGGCCGCACGGCTTGCGGATATTCCGCTGGCCGGGTTGATGGGCATTCCCCCCGCCGGGATCGAGCCGGCGCCGTTCTTCGCGCTGCTGGACAAGGTGGCGGGCGATCACGGGCTGGACGGGCGATCGATGGGGATGAGCGGCGATTTCGAGACCGCGATCATGCTAGGCGCGACGCATGTGCGGGTGGGCAGTGCGCTGTTCGGGGCGCGGCTAGTGGATTGATTTTGACATTTGCATCCCCTTGCGGTTGGGCTGGGTCTGCAAATGTCAAAATCGTAAAATCCACTAGATTCATAAGTTTGCTAATGGCCCTTATGTTGTCAACATTATGGGCGCACGTTGTGGGGATAGGGGACCAAATGTCGGAAACGGACCACTAGTGCTGGCCGCGCAGACCGCCGATCTGGCGCGGTTGGCGGCGATGGGCCGGCTCCGCCGTCTGGCCCCGCGCGCCGGGGTGGATTTTGCCTCGAACGATTATCTGGGCCTCGCCGGGTCGGGCGCGCTGGCGGCGGCGGCGCGCGAGGCGATCGACCGGGGCGTGCCGGTGGGCTCCGGCGGTTCGCGGCTACTGCGCGGCAATCATGCCGAACACGAAGCGCTGGAGGCCGAGGCGGCTGCGTTTTTCGGCAGCGAGGCCGCGCTATTTATGCCAACCGGCTATGCCGCCAATTCTGCGCTGCTGGCCACCCTGCCCCAGCGCGGCGACCGCGTGTTTGCCGATGCGCTGATCCATGCCTCGATGCATGAGGGGCTGCAGCTGAGCCGGGCCGATCACCAGTTCGCGGCGCATAATGATGCCGGCGCGTTCGACGATGCGCTGACCGCATGGCGGCGCGGCGGGGCGACGGGGACGGCGTGGATCGCGGTGGAATCGCTCTATAGCATGGACGGCGATTTCGCGCCGCTGGCCGATTTGGCCGAGGTGGCGGCGCGGCATGGGGCGATGCTGCTGGTCGATGAGGCGCATGCGACGGGGGTTTACGGGCCGGGCGGGCGGGGGTTGGTGACGGGGCTGAACACGCGTGAGAAGGTGATCAGCCTGCATACCGGCGGCAAGGCGTTGGGCTGTGAGGGCGCGCTACTCTGCGGGCCGGCGGTAATGCGCGAGGCGATGGTCAACCGGGCGCGGGGCTTCATCTTCTCGACCGCGCCATCGCCGCTGATCGCCGCCGTGTTGCGCGCCGGGTTGCGGCTATGTGCGCAAGGCGATGGCTGGCGGGCGGAGCTCTCGGCTCTGATCGGGGCGGCGCAGCGGCTGCTCGGGCCATTGGGCGCCGAGGTCCATGGCTCGCCGATCCTGCCGCTGGTGCTGGGCAGGGATGCGCGGGCGATGGCGGTGGCGGCGGCGTGTCAGGCCGCCGGCTACGACGTGCGCGGCATCCGCCCGCCGACCGTGCCCGAGGGCGCGGCGCGGCTACGCATCGTGATTTCGCGCAATGTCAGCGCGGACGACATTGCCGCTTTGGCCGCCGTGCTGGCCGGTGCGTTGGCGGAGGCTTTGGCGTGACGCGCGGCATCGTCATCACCGGCACCGACACCGGCGTCGGCAAGAGCGTGGTCGCCGCAGGCATCGCGCGCGCACTGGGCGCCGCCTATTGGAAGCCGGTGCAGGCCGGGCTGGACGATGAAACCGATAGCGCCCTGGCGGCGCGGCTGGGCGCGCGCGCCTTGCCCGAGGCGTATCGGCTGATCACGCCCTGTTCGCCGCATCAGGCCGCCGCGATCGATGGCCTGGTGATCGATCCGGTCCGGCTGGCGCTGCCGGCGTGCGATGTGCCGCTGGTGGTCGAGGGGGCGGGGGGCGTGCTGGTGCCCCTGGTGGCAGGCGCCGCGCCGCTGCTTTACGCCGATATGTTTGCGCGTTGGGCGCTGCCGGCGGTGTTGGTGGCGCGGACCAGCCTTGGCACGATCAACCACAGCCTGCTCTCCGCCGAGGCTTTGCGCGCGCGCGGCGTTGCCATCGCCGGGGTCGTATTTGTGGGCGAGGGCAATGACGAAAGCGAGCGCACCATCTGCCAGATTGGCGGGCTGCGCCGGCTGGGGCGGTTGCCGTGGCTCGATCCGCTTGGGCCCGATACGCTGAGCGCCGCCATCGCCGCGCATTTCGACCTCGGCTGGCTGCTGTGAGCCGCGCACCCATCTGGCACCCGTTCACCCAGCACGGTCTGGGCGAGCCGATCCCGCTGATCACCCATGCCCAGGGCGCTATCCTGCATACCGCCGACGGGCGGCGGATTATCGATGCGATTTCAAGTTGGTGGGTCACCACGCATGGCCACTGCCATCCGCGCATCGCGGCGGCCATCGCGGCGCAGGCGGGGCGGCTGGACCAGCTGATCTTTGCCGGCTGGACGCATGAGCCCGCCGAGCGGCTTGGTGCGGAGCTGGTGGCGCTGGTCGATGCCGAACTGGGGGCGGCGGGGGGGCTGCCGCATGTGTTTTTCTCCGATTCCGGGTCCACCTGCGTCGAGGTGGCGCTGAAGATGGCGCTGGGTTTCTGGGCCAATCGCGGCGCAGCGCGGCACCGCATTGTGGTGATGGAGCATTCGTACCACGGCGACACCATCGGCGCGATGAGCGTGGGCGCGCGCGGGGTGTTCAACGCGGCCTACGCGCAGCTGCTGTTCGATGTCGCCACCATTCCCTTCCCGGCAGCGGGCGCGGAGCAGGCGTGCCTCAATGCGTTGGAACAGGCCTGCGCGACACAGAACCCCGCTGCGTTTCTGGTCGAGCCGCTGGTGCTGGGCGCAGGGGGGATGCTGATGTATCCGCCGGCCGTTCTGGGCGAGATGCGGCAGATCTGTGCCCGGCATGGCGTGCTGTTCATTGCCGATGAGGTGATGACCGGCTGGGGTCGCACCGGCACCATGCTGGCGTGTTCGCAGGCCGGGATCGTGCCCGATATCCTGTGCCTGGCCAAGGGGTTGACCGGCGGGTCGCTGCCGTTGGCGGTTACGCTGGCCAGCGGGGCGGTGTTCGATGCGCATTATGGCGAGGACCGGGCGCGGATGTTCTATCACTCGTCAAGCTATACCGCCAACCCGGTCGCCTGCGCCGCCGCGCTGGCCAATCTGGCGGTGTGGCGCGAGGAGCCGGTGGCAGAGCGGATCGCGGCGCTCGCCGCGCATCAGGCCGAGGGGCTGGCCATGCTGGGCGCGCTGCCCGGCATCGCCAATCCGCGTCAGTGCGGGACGATCATCGCGCTGGACGTAACCAGCACCGATGCCGGCTATCTTTCGGCGCTCGCCCCCCGGCTGATGGCGCAGTTCCGTGACGCCGATGTGCTGCTCAGGCCGTTGGGCAACACCGTCTATGTGATGCCGCCCTATGGCATCACCCCCGGCGATCTGGCGCGGGTCCACCAGGTGATAGCGCAGGCGGTCAGTTGATCTTGACCCGGTAGCGGATGGCAAAGCTGCTGTTCGCCGCCATCGTCCCCTGCGGCAGGAATTTCAGCGCCTTGACCGACGCGTCATAGCCCGAGGCTGGGGTATAGGCATAGGTCGACCCGCCATTGTTCGAATAGGTGATGTTCGTCGCCGCCAAAGTCAGCCCGCTGGCGTTCGGGGTGAACACGAAGTTCTGCACGCCGGCGGTCGCGGTATCGATATCGCCGTTGTAAAAGGTGGTGGCAGCCGGCAGCACGTCGGTCAGCCCGGTGGTGCTGACATCGACCGGGCTGCCGCCCGCATTCGTCACCGTCAGCGTGTAATCGACATCGGCGCCGGGGATCAGCCGGGGATTGGTGTTGCCATTGACCGGATCGTCATAGGCGGCGCTGGTCTTGACCACGGTGATCGCTGGCATCGGGCAAAAGCTGATGGTCTGGATGCCGTAAGCTTGTTGGCCGGTGGTGTTCTCGCCGGTGGTATAGGGATAATTGCCGTAATAGATCGTCGCCGTGGTGATCGGCTGAGCCCAGGCGGCATAGATCGTCCCGGCATTGGCGCCGGTGTTGGGATTGTCCCCGGTGCCGACCGCCTCGTTCGACGAGATGTTATAGGGCGTGGTCGCCGCGCCTAAAGTCACCACCGATGTGCCGTCGCTGCGCGGCCCGGCGGCGTTGTTGTTGGTATAGGGCGTGGTGATCCCCGGCACATAGCTGCCTGCCGCGCTGGTGCCCGACACATAGATCCAGTCACGGAACTGGTTGGCGGTGAAATCGATGTCGTTGAGCTGGACACGGACATCGCGCACGGTGCTCGCGAAGGTCAGCGTGGTATTGATGGTGCGGGTGCCGCTGGTAATGGCAGTGGTGCGGCCCGAGAAGGTGCCGCCGATCATCAGATTGTTGTTGCCGGTGGTGTCATTGATCAGATTGTTGATCGCCGGCATCTGGGTGCTGTTGATCTGGCTGGAGCTGAGGCCGTTGGTGGTGAAGCTGATGGTGATATTGACCGACTGACCCGACGGATTGGTCGCTGTGTAGGTGTAGGAGCTGGCATAGGACAGCGTCGCGGCGGGCGCGGTGTTGAACGTATACGTATAGAGCTGGTTGGCGGCACAACTGGCCCATGCCGGCCCTGCGGGGTAGAGGGCGGCGGCCAGCATGGCAGGAAACAGGGCGACGGCACGAAGGCGAAACATGCATGCGCCTATACGAAGCCATACCCAATTAAGCGTTAAGGGGTGCCAGTGGGCGCGTGGGCCAGCCGCGATTTAACATGATTTTACGTGTTTTTGTTGGCTTGACGGCGGGGAAGCCTGTGCCATCCCGCGCGCCCTCCCGACCTCCCACAGCGTTTTATCCTGGATGGGAGTCGGGAGGGCGCGCGGGATGGCACAGGCTGCGACCAGCAGGTCGCCGATCAAACAGACTCGAGATAGAATTGGCTTGCAAAGCAAAAACGCCCTTTAGCGCTTTCTCGCAAAACACCCCTCATTCCGCCTTGTGGCGTTTCAACTCATCGCCGGCCAGCGTGACCACATGCAGCAGGTTGGTCGCCCCCGGTGTCCCGAACGGCACGCCCGCCAGCGCGATCAGCTTCGCGCCCGCCACGCCGAAGCCGTGGCGCAGCGCCATGCGCTTGCCCTTGGCGATCATCTCCTCGAAACTGCCGATGTCGCGGGTGTGCACCGCCAGCGCGCCCCACATCAGCGCCATGCGCCGCGCGGTCTTGTTCGACGGGGTCAGCACCAGCATCGGCGCCGCCGGGCGTTCGCGCGCCACCCGCCGCGCGCTGGCACCCGAGCCGGTGAACACGATGATCCCCGCCAGCGTCACGGTATCGGCAATGGTGGCGCAGGCCTGGGCCAGCGCGTCGGCCGTGGTCGAATCGGGGTGAACATCCGCCAGCTGGATGCGGCGCTTGTAAGCGGGATCGGCCTCCACCTGCGCAGCGATGCGGTGCATGATTGTCACCGCTTCCTCGGGCCATTGCCCGCTGGCGGTTTCGGCCGAGAGCATCACCGCGTCCGCGCCGTCATAAACCGCATTGGCGACGTCCGACACTTCGGCGCGGGTGGGCGCAGGGCTTTCGATCATCGATTCGAGCATTTGGGTGGCGACGATCACCGGCTTGCCCGACCGGCGGGTCATCTCGACAATGCGCTTTTGCAGCGGCGGCACCTCCTCGGGGTTGAGTTCGACCCCCAGATCACCGCGCGCCACCATGATGCCATCGGCCAGCTCGATAATCTCGGCCAGCCGCTGGATCGCCGCCGGCTTCTCGATCTTGGCGATCAGCGCGGCATGGCCGCCGATCAGCCGCCGTGCCTCGGCTACATCCTCGGGCCGCTGCACGAAGGACAGCCCGATCCAGTCAGTCCCGTGCTCGATCGCAAAGGCGACATCGCGGCGGTCTTTGTCGGTCAGCGCCGGCACCGGCACCACCGCATCGGGCACGTTGAGCCCCTTGCGGTCGGAGATCACCCCGCCGACCTCCACCGCGCAATGGATTTCATCCGCCCCGGCGGTGATCACGCGCAGCCGCAGCTTGCCATCATCGATCAGCAGCCGCTGCCCCTTGTGCAGCACGCCGAACAGTTCGGGATGGGGCAGGCACACGCGCAGATCGTCGCCCGGCGCGGGATCGCGGTCCAGCGTAAAATGCCCGGAATGGCGCAGTACCGCGCGGCCATCCTTGAAGGTCCCGACACGCAGCTTTGGCCCCTGCATGTCGCAGAGGATACCGATGGGGCGCTGAAACGCCTTCTCGGCGTCGCGGACGTTGCGGATGGTTTCGGCGTGGGTGGCGTGGTCGCCGTGGCTCATGTTGACGCGGAAACTGTCGGCGCCGGCACGGATCAGCTTGGCAATCATCTCGGGATCGCGGCTGGCTGGGCCGAGCGTGGCCAGGATCTTCACCTTGCGGCGAATGGCAAGACCATCTGGGCGGCCCACAGGCAGCCCCTCTGAATTCGTCACACGAAGTCTCCCTAACTGGCCCGATCGCCGCTATGGCAAAGCCAGGCCACAAACCCAAGGACCTAAGTGATGAATATGAATGCAACCTGTGATGCAGATGATCCGCTGGACTCGTTGAGCGATGCCGCCGCCGCTGCGGTTTTCCGCCGGCTGGTGCGCCATCTTCGGCATCGCCATGATGCGCAGAACATCGAGTTGATGGGCCTGGCGGGCTTTTGCCGCAATTGTCTGGGCGACTGGCTGGTGGAGGCGGGGGCGCCGCTCGACAAGGCGGCGGCCCGTGAGGCGGTGCACGGGATGCCGGCGGCCGAGTGGAAGGCGCGGTATCAGAGCGAGGCGAGCCCCGAGCAGTTGACGCGCATGGCGGAAAGTCTGGGGAAGAACCCTGCGGGCCATTGATCGCACGCGGCACGCATCGCTAAGGCCAGCCCCAAGCATAACCCAACTCCAAGCGATTCGTATCCCCCTCTTCACCGGAGACCCCTTATGGCCGAAACATCCGACGACCGCCTGCGCCTGCTGATCGAACGTGTCGAGCGGCTGGAGGAGGAGAAGAAGGGCATCGGCGACGATATCAAGGACGTCTATTCCGAGGCCAAGGCCGTGGGTTACGACGCCAAGATCATGCGCCAGATCGTGCGCCTGCGCAAAATGAAGCCCGACGATCGCGCCGAGATGGAAGCGATTCTGGACCTGTACAAGGCAGCGCTGGGGCTGGGGTGAAGCGTGTCTTGTTGATGTAAGACTGTGCCCTCCCGCGCGAGTTTGTTTGACGTAAAACGCGGAAAAGAGAGCTTTTCGTGTTAAGCCCGTTCCATCCCGCGCCACCTCCCGACCTTCCACAGGATGCACGCTGAATGAGAGGTCGGGGGGGCGGGATCGAACAGGCTGCGACCGCCGGGTCGCCAAGCAAACAGACTCGCGATGGCGCAGGGTTAGCGCCCGTCAGGTTGCCAAACAAACCCCCGGATTTGCCTGCCCCGCCATCATCGGCTAGGGGCGGCGCACTTCTCATCCTGACAGGCAAGGCAGACCGATGGCAGGCCATTCCAAATTCAAGAACATCATGCACCGCAAGGGCGCGCAGGACAAAAAACGCGCTGCGCAGTTCAGCAAGCTCAGCCGCGAAATTACCGTCGCCGCCAAGATGGGCATGCCCGATCCCGACATGAACCCGCGGCTGCGCGCCGCCGTCATCGCCGCGCGCGGGCAATCGATGCCCAAGGACAATATCCAGCGCGCGATCGACAAGGCGAGCAAGGGCGACGCCGAGAATTACGAGGAAATCCGCTATGAGGGCTATGGCCCCGGCGGCGTGGCCTTGATCGTCGAGGCGCTGACCGACAATCGCAACCGCACCGCCACCAATGTGCGCACCGCCTTTGCCAAGAATGGCGGCAATCTGGGCGCATCGGGCGCGGTGTCGCACGGGTTTGAGCGGCTCGGCCTGATCGAATACCCGGCCAGTGCCGGCGATGAGGACAAGGTGCTGGAGGCAGCGATCGAGGCCGGCGCCGAGGACGTCGAAAGCGACATGGGCGACGGTGACGAAGATCTGGGCGGGCACGTGATCTGGGTCGCGGTCGATGCTTTGCACCCGGTCGCGCGCGAGCTGGAAAAGGCGCTGGGCGAGGCATCGGCGATCAAGCTGGGCTGGAAACCGGGGCTGAAAACCGATGTGGCCGAGGGCGATGCCGCGACGCTGCTGAAGCTGATCGATGTGCTGGATGACGATGACGACGTGCAGGCGGTGTGGGGCAATTACGAGATCTCCGACGCGGTGATGGAGAAACTTGGTTGATCGGGCGCCCCGCCTTGGGTGGGGCAGCATGCTGATCATCGGCGTTGACCCCGGCCTCGGCTGCACCGGCTGGGGCGTGGTGGCGAAGGCCGGCAGCCGATTGACGCATATCGCCAATGGTCAGATCCGCACCGATGCGGCAGCGCCGCTGGCCATGCGGCTGGTCACGCTGGATGCGGAGCTGAGCGATGTGATCGCCCGCCACCAGCCCGATGCCGGCGCGGTGGAGGAGGTGTTCGTCAACGCCAATCCGCAATCGACGCTGAAGCTGGGGCAGGCGCGGGGCGTGTGCCTGCTGGCGCTGGCGCGGGCCGGGATGCCGGTGGCGGAATATGCGACGCGGCTGGTCAAGAAGGCGCTGACCGGCACTGGCGCCGCCGAAAAGGCGCAGGTTCAGGCGATGCTGCGCGTGCTGCTGCCCGGCGTCAAGCTGGCCGGCGCCGATGCGGCGGATGCGCTGGCGGTGGCGATATGCCATGCGCATATCGCGCGGCTCTAGCCACACGCCACAATCGCTGCCATAGAACAAATCATGATCGCCAAACTCACCGGAACGCTCGACGATTTCGGCCCCGACTGGGCGGTGGTCGATGTCGGCGGGGTGGGCTATCTGGTGCATTGCTCGGCCAAGACGCTGGCTGGGCTGGGTGCGCGCGGCGAGCGCGTGGTGCTGCACACCGAGATGCAGGTTTCCGAGAATGACCAGCGCCTGATCGGCTTTGCCAGCGGGGCGGAGCGCGAATGGTTCCGCCTGCTGACCGGCGTGCAGGGCGTGGGCAGCAAGGTGGCGCTGGCGATCCTGTCGGCGCTGAGCGTAGACGAGGTGCAGCGCGCCTGTGCCGCCGGTGATGCGGCGATGGTGTCGCGGGCGCAGGGGGTCGGGCCGAAGCTGGCGGCGCGGATTGTCAACGAGCTGAAGGATCGGGCCGGGGGGATGCCGGCGCTGGCGGGCGTTGGGATTGCGGCGGTGGCGCCGGCGGGCGGTGCCGGGGCGGATGCGGTGTCGGCGTTGCAAAACCTGGGTTTCAAGCCGGGGGTGGCGGCGCAGGCGGTGGCCCTGGCGCTGGGCGAATTGGGCGAGGATGCAGCGCTGGGGGCGTTGGTGCGGGTTGCTTTGAAGCGGGTGGGGGGGTGATGGGCGCCTTGTCCTCGCCCCGTCATACCGAACTCGTCCTACCCTCCGCCACGCTTAGCGCGCGGAGGGTAGGACGAGACACGACTCTGAACTATCAAGGCGCGGTGAGCTCAGCGCGCGCCTCACATCAGGTCAATGCTGATGCGAACGCTCTTGCCCGTATTACCAAGCGCATCCATGATGAGATGCTCCAGTTCCGAGATAAGGCTAGCGATCTTGGTCTTCGACACGGCGACGGGGCTGGCAAGCGTGATTGTGCCTTTGAGGGCATCGATCGCCGTCCCGAGCGCAACGGCGATCTCGTTGAGCACGCGGTCTGTTGGAACAGATCGGCCGCACTCATAGGCATTGATCTGCGTGGCATCGCGACCGCCAGCGGCTTTCCCAAGCTGCGCCTGAGTCATCCCGGACGCAAGACGAGCGCGGCGTATGTTATCGCCAATTATGCTGGGCATGTTAGCTCCTTTTATCCTTGGCGTATGCAGTGGCGCGCCATTACGTCCGATAAACGACAAGTGTGTTTGAGATACACTATAAAACGACTTAAGTCAGGCTCAATTTCCTGCGCGATTTTCTGGCGGTGCTCATGACCGCCAACCCCCTCCTCACCCCCAAGCGCCAGCCGGACGACGCCGACGCCGCGCTCCGCCCCAAAACGCTCGCCGAATTCGTTGGGCAGGCGGCGGCCAAGGGCAACCTCCAAGTGTTCATCGAGTCCGCGCGCAGCCGCAAGGAGGCGATGGATCATGTGTTGTTCTATGGCCCGCCCGGCCTCGGCAAGACCACACTGGCGCAGATTGTCGCCCGCGAACTGGGCGTTGGGTTTCGCGCCACATCGGGGCCTGTCATTGCCAAATCGGGCGATCTGGCTGCGCTCCTCACCAATCTTGAGGAGGGGGATGTGCTGTTTATCGACGAGATTCACCGGCTCAACCCGGTGGTCGAGGAGGTGCTGTACCCCGCGATGGAGGACCGCGCGCTCGACCTGATTATCGGTGAGGGGCCGTCGGCGCGTTCGGTCCGCATCGATCTGCCGGCCTTCACGCTGATCGGCGCCACGACCCGCCAGGGCCTGCTCACCACACCCTTGCGCGACAGGTTCGGCATCCCGGTACGGCTCAATTTCTACAGCGTGGCCGAGCTGGAGAGCGTGATTACCCGCGGCGCGCGCCTGCTGAGCGTGACAATCGACAGCGCGGGGGCCTGCGAGATTGCGCGGCGGGCGCGCGGTACGCCGCGTGTGGCGGGGCGCTTGTTGCGCCGGGTCCGCGATTTCGCGCATGTCGCGGGCGAGGTCGCGGTGACGGCCGCTTTTGCCGATGACGCGCTGACCAGGCTGGAGGTCGATGGCTTGGGCCTCGACGCGCAGGATCGCCGCTATCTCCATATGATCGCCGACATTTACCGGGGCGGCCCGGTCGGGGTGGAGACGCTGGCCGCCGGCCTGTCGGAGCCGCGCGACACGGTCGAGGAGGTGATCGAGCCTTACCTTATCCAGCTCGGCCTGATAGCCCGGACCGCGCGCGGGCGGTGCCTCAATGATCGCGGCTGGCGGCATCTTGGGCTGGAGCCGCCAGCCCTGCCCGCCGCCAATGCGCAAGGCGGCCTGTTCGGCGGCGACGACGCGGAGTGAGCCGGCGCGTCCGGGGTGCGATTCCGTGCCGAAACGGCACACTAACCGGCGCCATTCGTCAACGGCGCGCCGATTCCCGAAATCGGACAGCGCTTCGGCCTTAACTGCATTGCCGCGCGCGGCGCTCTCTGTGCTTGTGAATGTCAGTGGCGATCGGGCGCAATCCCGACCCGCCAATGTCACGCATCAGGCGGCACGACCCCGTGCCCGGTATTGAAAAGAGAGCACCTGCTATGTCTGTTCGGATGGCCATCGTCAAACTGGCTGCCTTTGCGGGGGCCGCGGCAATCGTCGGCGGCGGGGCCGTGCATATGGCCGAAAAGCCCAAGCCCGGCGCGCCGCATTACATCAAGCACCTGAAGCCTGTGGTGCACAAGAAGATCGTGCACCTGAAACGGCCCACGCCGCATCGCATGGCCGCGATCGTGCCAGTGCCAGTGCCGGTGCCGACCCCGGTGCCCCAGCCGATGCCGAGCTTCGCGGCCCAGACCCCGACGCCCACCCCGACCGCGACCGAGACCGATCACGTGGTAGAGCGCGACGTCTATGGGGAGCGTGACGAGAGCAGCTACGGCGGATTCGGCGGCTTCTTCGGCGGATTCTTCGCGCCGCTGGGTGGCGGGCTAGTGGTGGTATCGCCGTCCGGCAGCACCACCACGACCACTGGCGGGGCCACCTCGACCACCACCGGCGGTTCGACCACGACCACCACGGGCGGCACGACCTCCACCTCGACGACGACCGGCGGGACCACCTCGACCTCGACCACGACGGGGGGCAGCACCACGACGACCTCGACCGGCGGCGGCAGCACCACAAGCAGCACCGGTGGGGGCAGCACGTCAACCTCGACCTCGGGCGGGTCGAGCACATCGACCTCAACCTCGACCTCCTCATCGACATCGAGTTCGACCAGCACCTCGGGCAGCAGTTCGACCTCGACTTCTACGAGCGGCGGCG
Organism: Sphingomonadales bacterium; assembly: GCA_025356275.1. Classification (GTDB taxonomy): domain Bacteria; phylum Pseudomonadota; class Alphaproteobacteria; order Sphingomonadales; family Sphingomonadaceae; genus Novosphingobium. Next base: position 15,645 of record JANXUK010000075.1, read on the forward strand.
CGACTTCGGGCGGATCGACCGGCGGCGGCACCCCGGTACCGGCCCCGCCAATGCTGCTGCTGTTCGGCGCAGCGGCCAGCACCATCGCGGGCCGGCGCAAGCTGGCCAAGGCGAAAGCTGCGGCGAACACGGAGCCGGGCGCCTAATCCCGCGCGGTTTCCGAATGGGCCAATGAGGGCGCGACCAGCGATGGTCGCGCCCTTTTTGCATTGGGGCGCTTGGCTGGGGCTGGGGCTTTTCCGTCCCAGCGCGACATCAAGCCGCCAGCTTCCTCAGCACGTAATGCAAAATCCCGCCGTTGACGAAATACTCGACCTCATTGGCGGTATCGATGCGGCATAGCGCCACAAATGTGAACTGGGTGCCATCCGGGCGGGTGACTTCCACGATCACGTCCTGACGCGGCTTCAAGCCGGCAACGCCATGGATGGTGAACGTGTCATCGCCGGTCAGGCCCAGCGACAGGCGGGTATCGCCGTCCTTAAACTGAAGCGGCAGCACGCCCATGCCCACCAGATTGCTGCGGTGGATACGCTCGAAGCTCTCCACGATCACCGCACGCACGCCCAGCAGATTGGTGCCCTTCGCCGCCCAGTCGCGCGAACTGCCGGTGCCATATTCCTTGCCGGCGATGACCACCATCGGGGTGCCGTCGGCTTTGTGGCGCATCGCCACGTCATAGATCGCGGCGATGTCGGCGCCATAGCGGCTCATCCCGCCCTCGACGCCGGGGACCATCTCGTTCTTGATGCGGATATTGGCGAAGGTGCCGCGCATCATCACGTCGTGGTGCCCACGCCGCGCGCCGTAAGAATTGAAATCGGCCTTGGCGACCTGATGCTCCATCAGATATTTGCCGGCCGGGCTGTCGGCCTTGATGTTGCCGGCAGGGCTGATGTGATCGGTGGTGATCGAATCGCCCAGAATCGCCAGCGGTTTTGCCTCGATGATGTCGCACACCGGTGGCGGGGTCATGGTCAGCCCCTCGAAATAGGGCGGGTTGGCGATATAGGTGCTGCCCGCGCGCCACTGATACGTTTCCGAGCCGGTGACGTTGATCGCCTGCCAATGCGCGTCGCCCTTATAGACCTCGGCATAGCGCGCCTGGAACATTGCACGGTCCATGCAGGTGGCCATGGTGCTGGCGATCTCGTCATTGGTGGGCCAGATGTCGCGCAGGTATACCGCTGCACCATTGGTTCCCATACCGATTGGCGTGGTGGTGAAATCCTCGATCACCGTGCCCTTCAAGGCATAGGCCACCACCAGCGGCGGCGAGGCGAGGAAATTGGCGCGCACGTCGGGCGAGACCCGGCCCTCAAAATTGCGGTTGCCCGAGATCACCGAGGCGGCGACGATATTGTTGGCGTTGATCGCGGCGCTGATCGGCTCGGCCAGCGGCCCCGAATTGCCGATGCAGGTGGTGCAGCCATAACCGACGAGATTGAACCCCACCGCATCCAGATGCTCCTGCAAGCCGGCCTTGACCAGATAGTCGGTGACGACCTGGCTGCCGGGGGCGAGCGAGGTTTTCACCCAGGGCTGGGGCCGCAACCCTGCGGCATTGGCCTTTTGCGCGACCAGCCCGGCGGCGATCAGCACGCTGGGGTTGGAGGTGTTGGTACAGCTGGTGATCGCGGCGATCACCACGTCGCCGTCGCCGATGTCATAGGCCTTGCCTTCGACCGGCACCCGGGTCTGCGCCTTTTTGTAGACCGAGGCGAGGTCGGCATTGAACACGTCGTCCACCTCGGTGAGGGCAACCTTGTCCTGCGGGCGCTTCGGCCCGGCGAGCGAGGGTACCACTGTGGCCATATCGAGGCCGAGCGTGGAGGTGAAGATGGGATCGGGCATGCCGGCGGAGAGCCAGAAGCCCTGCTCCTTGGCATAGGCTTCGACCAGCGCGATCTGCGCTTCCTCGCGGCCGGTCAGGCGCATGTAGTCCAGCGTCTTTTCGTCGATACCGAAGAAGCCGCAGGTCGCGCCATATTCCGGAGCCATATTGGCCAGCGTGGCGCGATCGGCCAGTGACAGCGAGGCGAGGCCCGGGCCGTAATACTCGACGAACCGCCCGACCACGCCCTTGGCGCGCAGCATCTGCGTCGCGGTCAGCACCAGATCGGTGGCGGTGACCCCCTCGGCCAGCGCGCCGGTCAGCTTGAAGCCCACCACCTCGGGGATCAGCATCGATACCGGCTGGCCCAGCATCGCCGCCTCCGCCTCGATCCCGCCGACGCCCCAGCCCAGCACGCCCAGACCGTTGATCATGGTGGTGTGCGAATCGGTGCCGACGCAGGTGTCGGGATAGGCCACCGTCGCCCCGCTGGCATCCTGGCTGGTCCACACGCCCTGCGCGATATGCTCAAGGTTGACCTGATGGCAGATGCCAGTGCCGGGGGGCACCGCCTTGAAATTGGCGAGGCTTTTGGAACCCCATTTGAGGAAATCATAGCGTTCGGCGTTGCGGTGATATTCGATCTCGACATTCTGTTCGAAGGCCTTGGGGTGGCCGAATTCGTCGACCATCACCGAATGATCGATCACGAGATGCACCGGCACCAGCGGGTTGATCTTGGACGTATCGCCGCCCAGCTTGGCAATCGCGTCGCGCATCGCCGCCAGATCGACCACACAGGGCACGCCGGTAAAATCCTGGAGCAGCACCCGCGCCGGGCGATACTGGATCTCGCTCTGCGATTCGCTGGGGTTCTTCTGCCAGTCGATCAGCGCCTGAATATCGGCCACGCTGACGGTGAAGCCGCCATCCTCGAAACGGAGCAGGTTTTCCAGCAGCACCTTCATGCTGAACGGCAGACGCGACACATCGCCCAGCTTGGCGCCCGCCTTGCGCAGCGAATAATAGGCGACATCGGCCCCGCCCACTTGCATCGTGCTGCGGGTTTGGAGCGTGTCTTGTCCGACCTGGGTCATGGCGGGGCTTCCCTCGTATAGAATGGCTGATATGCGGGGCTTCGCGGGCGCGCTGCTGCGCCGCAGCGATGCCGCCTCGCGCCGCCGAGGTCAAGCGGGATAGAGGGGTTTGTTTGGCGGTCCTGACGGACCGCAAGCCTGTGCCATCCCGCTCCCCCGCCCAACCACCCATTACAGTATCCGGTGGGTGGTTGGGCGGGGGAGCGGGACGGCACATGCTTACATCAACAAAGACTCTGCGCGGGATGGCACAGGCTTCCCCGCCGGCAGGCGGGCTATAACGCCGTTTGCTCGCTATGCGCCTCCGACGTCCGCGTCCCGATCCAGCAGGCCGCGATGATCAGCGCCGCCCCGGCCAGTGTCGGCACGGTCAACGCCTCGCCGAACAGCAGCCAGCCCATCAGCGCCGACCACACAAAGGCGGTATATTCGATCGGCAGCAGCAGCTGCGCCTCGGCCCGGCCCCATGCCCAGGACAATAGCATCAGCGAGACCATCACCAGCAGCGCCGCTCCGCCGATCCACGGCCACGCCCCCGCTGCCGGCATATGCGCCAGCCACGGCGCCAGCAGCGCCAGCGTCAGCCCAACAAATATTGACTGAAACAGCGCAACCTCGACCGGCCCCGCGACCAGTGCCTGTTGCCGCTGAAGGATCAGGTTCCACGCATAGAGCACCGCCGACAGCAGGATCGAGGCGATGCCCCACGCCGCCTCTCCGCCCGGCGTGCCGCTCTCGCTCAGCCGAGCCAGCACGATCACCGCCACCCCCGCCAGCCCGAGCAGCGCCGCAGCAATGGCCGGCCAGCGGATCCGCTCACCCAGCATCGCGGCGGCCAGAAACAGCGCGATCAGCGGCGCGAGGAACGATATGGCGATGGCCTCCGCCATCGGCGTGCGCACCAGCCCCCAGAAAAAGCTGACCGCCATGCCGGCACAGACCACACCGCGCAGAGCATGCATCCGGAGCAGCGCCGCCCCCGGCAGCCGCCGTGCCGCTCCGGGCGAAAACCACCACACCGGCACCATCAACACTGCGCCCACCAGCGAACGCGCCAGCATCGCGGTATAGACCCCCGCCAGCAGCGACGCCTGCTTCATCGCGCCGTCCATGATCGCGAACAGGGCGATGCCAGCGCTGGCGGCGATAAGCGGGAGCAGGCGAGGCCAAAGAAGCAGGAGGGGTGTGCGTTGCATGGTGGCGCTCTATCGCTGTTGCCGGCCTGCGTCACGTTGCTTGAAGGGGACGGGGCTTGACGCGGGCGGGGCTTGACGCGGGCGGGGCTTGAAGCCGGCGGGCGAAACGGGCACAAGCGGCGCGGGGCACGGCATCGGTTTCGCGCAATCTCGCGATCCGGCAATCGAGTAATCAAGCAATGGTTCGAGCAATGATCCACCGGCCCGATTGTAGCGGCAGGCACGCGGCGCGATTCGCGCTGATGCTGGCGCCGCTGATGATTGCCGCGCCGGCGCTGGCCGGGACGCCGCCGCCGCAATTGCTGCTGCCGCCCGATCGGGCGATCCCGGCGCCGGTGGTCAAAATCCCGCAGCCCACGCCCACTATGTCCGTTTCGCCCGTGCCCGAGATCAGCGCCGTCCCGCTGATCCAGCCGAGCCCTATGATCCAACCTACTGGCCCGGTGCCGGTGGAGGAGCCGGTGATGGCGTGGACCCTGCCCGATGCGCAGGCCCTGCTGCGCATGATCATGGTGATGGATCAGGAGGGGCTGATCCCCGCCGATTATGAGCCGGACGCCTTGCTGAGCGCGATTCAGGCGGGGGCCGGCCCGGCGCTGGATGCCCAGGCCAGCCGCAGCTTCGACTGGCTAGCCGAGGATCTGCGCGATGGCCGCACGCCGATGAAGGCGCGACTGCAATGGTTCGCGGTCGACCCGGACAGCGATGCCGCGCCCACCGCGATGCTGTTGACCAGGGCGCTGGCCACGCATGACATCGGCGGCGTGCTGGCGCGGCTCGACCCGACCTATCCCGATTACGCCGCGCTGCGCCAGGCGCTGGCCCTGACCGCGCCCGAGGACGAGAAAGCGCGCGCCGCGATCCGCATCAACATGGACCGCTGGCGCTGGCTGCCGCGCGATCTGGGCGATATCTATCTGCTGGCTAATGTGCCCGAGTTTCAGCTCAGGCTGATGCGCGGCGACCGGATGGTGCGCAGCTATCGCACCGTGGTCGGCAAGCCGGGGCGCACCGCCACCCCGCAGCTGGCCGAAAAGGTGCAGGCGGTGGTGTTCAACCCGACCTGGACCGTGCCGCAATCGATCATCGAGCATGAAAATCTGGGCGAAAAGCTGCTGGCCGATCCGGCCAAGGCGCGGCGTCAGGGTTACAAGGTGACCGAGCATGACGATGGCAGCGTCACCATCGTCCAGCAGCCGGGCAACAACAATTCGCTGGGCCGGATGAAGATCGACATGCCCAATCCACATGCGATCTACCTGCATGATACGCCGAGCAAGGCGCTGTTCGCGGCGCCGGTGCGCGCCTATTCGCACGGCTGCATCCGCACCGAGAACGCAGTGCAGCTGGGCATGACGATGGCCATGCTTGGCGCCAATATGCAGGTCGATCAGGCGGTGGCGCTGGCCGATGGCGGCAAATACAGCCGGGTGCCGATGACGCGGACCTTCCCGGTCTACATCACCTATTTCACGCAAGGGCGCGGGCTTGACGGGCAGGTGACCGGCTTTGCCGACATCTATGGCCGCGACGCGCCGGTGCTGGCCAGCTTTGCGGGGGCCCGCGAATTGCACACCACCCAGCGCAGCAGCGATCAGGAAGTGATCGTCGCCAGCGATCCGTTGTGATCGGTTTGACTGCCTGAGAGCGGGAGGCGCAGGCTGCTGTTCGTCAGGACCGCCAATCAAACAGACTCGGGATGGCACAGGCTTCCCCAGCAAAAAGCGCCCTTCCGCGCTTTTCGTCAAAAAACTCCCGGAATCCCGATCTGACACGGGCCTTGCCATCGCCCTCTGGCGGTTCGGCAAAGGTTAAGGCATCCGTAACCATACGATTTAACCGACTCCCCCGCCGCATCCCTTGCGTGTGGGATGGGTCGCATAAGGTTGCCGCCAATGCCCACCGCCAAGATCGCCATCATCGCCGCCGCACTGGTCGCCAATTGCGCCGCCGGTATGGGCCTGGTCGCCGCCGATCAGAACGCCGGGACCGCCCATCTCGCTGCCGCCGCGCTGCGTGCCGCGCACCCCCGTGCCGCCGATTTCGTGCCGTCGCCAGCCAGTAGTGATCCGGCAGCCTTAGCACAGGCGCATCCGGCGCCCCTCCCCACCGACACGGCCAGCGACCGCCGCTTCGTCATCAAGCGCATCCTGCCGATCACCGGCCCGATCCGCTATGGTGAGTGGCATTGGGACGAAGGCGGGGTGCCGCCCGGCCCGCTGGTCATCACGGTCGATCTGGACGCGCGGGTGATCTCGGCATTTCGCGGCGGGTATGAGATCGGGACCTCCGCCGTGCTGCTGGGCACTGCCGAGAAACCGACCCCGCTGGGCATGTTCCCAATCACCCAGAAGGACGCGCGCCACCGCTCCAACATCTATGACGGCGCGCCGATGCCCTATATGGAGCGGCTGACCAATGATGGTGTGACCATCCATGGCACCACCGTGGTCAATGGCTATGCCAGCCATGGCTGCATCGGCGTGCCGCTCGATTTCGCGCGCAAGCTCTATGCCGAGACCCATCTGGGCGACCGGGTGTATATCACGCGGGGCAAGCAGGTCGGGATCGGTGATACGCTGGTCGATAGCTGACAGGGGTAGACGGCTAACCGGGCTTTTGTCGCCGCTGCGGGGCGCGCGAAAAGCTCCAGACATGACCCAGCGGCCGCGCCACCAGCGTGCCCAGCGAGGCGGGTGATCCCGCCACCAGCTTATCGTAAAGCCGCGCCAGCACACTCCCCCGCGCCTCCCCTTCCCCCAGCCGCGCCACAATCTGCGCCAGCACGCGCAAAGCAATCGCGCGCGGGGCGCGGCGGCGATAGGTCAGGGCCAGGCCAACCTCGCTGACCCCCTCGGCCCATTCGCGCGCTGCCGCCCATTCCAGCGCGGCATCGGCATCGGCGAGATGCGCGGCGCTGGCGGCGATGGCGGCGATGTCGAGCCATTCGGCACTCTGCATCTGGCGGCGCAGGCGGGCGCGATCATAGGCGTCGTTGCGGTTGCTGGGATCGTCGGCGGCAAAGAGCCCGGCGGCAGCCACCACCCCCGCCAGATCGGCGCGCCTCCAATGCAGCAGCGGGCGCAGCAACAGGCCCTCATTCTCCGGAAGCTGGGCGATGGCCGGAAGCTTGGTGCGGGCCCGAACCCCCGCCAGCCCGGCCACGCCGCTAGCCCGGTTCAGCCGCATCAGCAGCGTCTCGGCCTGATCGTCGGCATGATGCGCGGTGACCAGCGGGCCCAGACCGCGCGCGCCTACCCATTCACCCAGCGCGGCATAGCGCGCGGCGCGGGCCTCGGCCTGAACATTGCCCTCGGCCAGCGCAACGCGCAGCACCGCATGCGGCACGCCCAGCGCTGCGCACAGGTCAGCCACCATCGCCGCCTCATCGGCAGCCTCGGGGCGCAGGCCGTGGTCCACGGTTGCCGCCTCGACCGCGCCGGCGCGCGCCACATGCGCGAGCAGCAGCAGCGCCACACTGTCCGCCCCCCCCGAGACAGCAAGCGCGAGCGGCGGCGCACCGGGTGCGGCGGCTTCGGGCCAGACCCGTGCCAAATCATCGGAAAAACGCGCGATCAGCGCTGCGTCGGGCGCCGCGATGCACAGCGCGCTCAGTTGCAGCTCACCGAACTGCGCACATCGGCATATTGGCGCTTCAGCCGGCCCGCTGCCTCGGTCTTATAGCTGTCGCCGAATTCGGCCAGCGCGATGCAGGCGCGGTTGACATCCTTCAGCGCGACCATCGCCTGCGCCAGATACAGCAGGCTGTCCGCCGCGCGCTCACCCTGCTTGTTGGCCTGATAGTTCTGGAGGAACCATGGCGCCGCCTCGCGCGGCTGGCCGTCATCCATATAGGCGCGGCCCAGCAGATTGCGTGCAAAGCTGACCTTCTTGTGGCGCGGATACTGGTCGAGGAACAGTTTCAGCTGCTGCTCGGCCTCGGGATAGAATTTGGCCTCCCACAGCTTGAAGCCATAGGTGTAATCATCGTCGGCGGGATCGCCGCTGCGCGGTTTGACGATGGCGCGCACCGCCGCCACGCGTTCGGACGAAGGGCGCGTGGTGGCCGCAGACACCGGCCGCTCGGGGCGGGTTGCGGGCCGGGTTTCGGGCCGGGACTCGGGTGCCAGCAGCGGGGTGGGGCCGCCCTGCGCCGGCGCGGTGGTTGCCGCCATGGTGGTGGCGGAAGGCGTGCCCAGCCGCGCGTCGATCTGGCGCAGATGGTTGTTCATTTCCTCGTAATGCGCGGTCAGCCGGGCGACCTGAGCCTCCACCGCGTCCATCCTTGTCAGCATATCAGTCATCGCGGTGGTGGCGGGCACGCCGGCCTGCCCCCCCGCCTGACCGGTCCCGGCCAGCGGCTGACCCGCAGCATCAGTGCCGGCGGGAAACACCTGCCGCTGCATCGCGCGCACCGATGCCTCAAGCTGGCGCAGGCGGATTTCCTGCACCGAGGCCTCTTGCCCATGCGCCGAAAACGCGCCCAGCGGCAGCATCGCGGCCAGCGCTGCGCCGGCCAGCAGCAGCCTTCTATGCCGCAAGGTAATCATCGTTGGGCGTCCTTCGCTTGGGTATTGCGCTCGAATGCCTTAGCGCAGGCGCCTTGTCGAGCGTGGCTCATGGCGTTTGTGTGGACGCTTTGGGCGCGGGCGCGGCGGCCGCCGGGGCGGGGGTGGCCACAGCCGCCGGCGCGCCTGAGGATGCATCGGCGCTGGGCGCGGGTGCCGGGCGCGCATGCCCCGGGGTGCGGTGATAGGGCGCGTGATGCGCGGCGGGCGTTGGCGCAGCGGAGGGCCTGGCCGCCGGGACGCCGCCGATGGGCGATGCCGAGGCTACCGGCGCCGGAGCCGCGCGCGCCAGCAACGCCGCCGCGCTGACCGGCACATCCTTGACGGTGCGCTCCACCTCGCCCAGCTTGGGCACCGGCCTGCCGCCGATGGTGATCGCAAAGGCCTGGGGCCGGCCAGTCGTGATGCGCGGGGCCGTGGCATCGGCCGGCAGCGCATAGCTCTCCCCCAGTGCCATCTGCTTCTGCATCAGCTGCTTGCCCGCGCCATCGGCAAATTTGACCCACACCCCGCTCTCCAAGGCGGTGAACACCACCTGCCCGGACGGGATCGCGGCGGCGGGCAAAGGTGCCACCGAATGCGGCGGCGGCGCAGCGCGCGGCGCAGGGGCGGTGGTGGGGGCCTCGGGTAGCAGCGAGGGCAGGCTGGTCGCCGGTTCCGACAGGCTATGCCATGCGGCAACGCCGCCGCCCACCACCAGCACGCCGATCGCAGCAATCCAGGCAAAACGCGCGCTGGGCACCCGCGCCGGATCGCCGGGGCGGAACGTCGAGGTCGCCGCCATCGGCTCATCCTCGGCATCCTTGCTCAGCTCATCGCGGATTTCGTCGGTGATCAACGCTTCGCTCAGGCCGACCGCGCGGGCATAGCTGCGCGCGAAACCGACGATATAGGTCCGCCCGGGCAGCGAGGCCCAATCGCTGACCTCGATCGCGGCCAGATGCCGTTGCTGGATGCGGGTGACCGCTGCAACATCGGCCACCGACAGGCCCATGCCCTCACGCGCGCGGCGCAGCCGAGCGCCGGGGCCCTCCAGCGGAAGCTCGATCAGATCGTGCTGCAATTCCATTACGACCCCGCCGACCCGATCCGCCGTATCGCCAGCGATACGTCTGTGTTGCTGCGGCTGCCCTCGCCGCTTGTGACCCCGGCGAAGAAAAACGCGCTGACGGCGGCAAAGTCAATGATTTTGCCGCCGTCAGCGCCCGAACGGATGTTTTATACGGCAATTCGCTCAGGTGAGGCCGAGCACGGCGTCAATCGAAGGTGAAATCGCGCGCTTTGGCCCATTCGATCAGGTTGGCGCGCAGGTCGGCCGGCGGGTTCGCCAGCCAGCCGGCCATCGCTGCTTCGGCCTCGGGGATGTTGATCCGCCGCACCAGCTCCTTGATCGGGCCGACCGCCGCCGGGGTGATCGACAATCGCCTGATGCCCAGCGCGATCAGCGCCAGCGCCTCGACCTGGCGTCCGCCCATCTCGCCGCAGATCGTCACATCGACGCCATGCGCCCGCCCCGCCGCAATGATCCGCGACAGAAAGCGCAGGATCGCCGGGCTCAGCCAGTCATACCGCTCGGCCAGCTTGGGGTTCGAGCGGTCGGCGGCGAACAGGAATTGCGTCAGGTCATTGGTGCCGATCGACAGGAACGCCAGCTTGGGCAGCAGCACGTCCAGCATCTCGGCCAGCGCCGGCACCTCCAGCATCGCACCATAGCGCACCGCATTGGCCACCGGCTTCTTGCGCGCGCGCAGCCATGCCAGCTGCCCCTCGAACACCGCGCGCGCGGCGTCGAATTCCCACGGTTCGGAGATCATCGGGAACATCACATTGAGCTCACGCCCCGCCGCCGCCTCCAGCAAAGCCCGCGCCTGCACCTTGAGCAACCCGTCGCGGTCCAGCGCGACGCGCAAAGCCCGCCAGCCCATCGCCGGATTGTCCTCACCTGGGCCGTCATCATGGCGCAGATAGGGCAACACCTTGTCGCCGCCGATATCGACGGTGCGGAAGACCACGGTCTTGTCGCCCGCCGCCTCCATCACCTCGCGATAGAGCTTGGTCTGGCGCTCGCGCGAGGGCAGGGTGGCCGACACCAGAAACTGAAACTCGGTACGGAACAGCCCGACCCCATCGGCGCCGGTCAGCGCGAGGCTGGGCATATCATCGCGCAGGCCGGCGTTGATCAGCACCGCGATGCGCGTGCCATCGGCGGTGGTTGGCACTGCATCGCGCAGGCCGGCATAGACCGCCTGACGCTCACGGTTGCGGGCAAATCTGGTGGCGAAGGCCTCGGCCACGCCGGGCGCCGGGCGCACGAAGGCGGTCGCCTGATCGGCATCGAGCAGCAGCGGATCACCCTCGCGCACCACCCCGCGCAAGCCACGCACCCGCCCCAGCACCGGCACGCCCATCGCCCGCGCCACGATCACCACATGCGCGGTCAGCGAGCCTTCCTCCAGGATCACGCCCTTCAGCCGCCGCCGGTCATACTCCAGCAGCTCGGCCGGGCCCAGATTGCGCGCGATCAGGATCGCATCCTGCCGCAGGCCCATCGCCGCGGCGGTGCCGAGCTGGCCCGAGACCATCCGCAGCAGGCGATTGGCCAGATCCTCCAGATCATGCATCCGGTCCGCCAGCAGCGGATCGTCGATCTTGCGCATCCGCATCCGCGTGCGCTGCTGCACGCGTTCGATCGCGGCTTCGGCGGTAAGCCCGCTGTCGATCGCCTCGTTGATGCGCCGCGACCAGCCCTCGTCATAGGCGAACATGCGGTAGGTTTCGAGCACCTCCTCATGCTCGCCGCCGGCACCGAATTCGGCTTGGCTGGCCATGCGGTCGATCTGTTCGCGCATCTTGTCGAACGCCAGATAGACGCGGGCGCGTTCGGCCTCGGTGTCCTCCGCCACGACATGCTCGATGGTGATGCGCGGCTGATGATAGACCGCGACGCCGCTGGCCAGGCCTTTGACGAGCGCCAGCCCCGACATCTGCACCGGGCCGGTCTGGGCTGCGGTCAGCCCCAGCGCATGCTCGTCATCGACCAGATCGGCATTGGCGATCAGCTCGGACAGCACCATCGCCACGGTTTGCAGCGCCTCGATCTCGACCTCTTCATAGCGGCGTGGATCGACATGCTGGACGCAGAGCACGCCCACCGCCCGCTCGCGCCGGACAATCGGCACCCCGGCGAAGGAGTGGAACTTGTCCTCGCCGGTTTCCGGCCGATACGAAAAGTCCTGATGCGCGGTCGCCTCGGCGAGGTTCAGCGTCTCGATATTGGCGGCGATCGTGCCGACCAGCCCCTCGCCGATGGCCATGCGGGTGACATGCACCGCCTCCTGGCTCAGCCCGCGCGTCGCGAACAGCTCCAGCATACCCTCACGCAGCAGATAGACCGAGCAGACCTCGCTGTGCAGCTGTTCACCGATCACTTCGACGATGGTGTTGAGTTTGGCCTGCGCATGGCTGCGCCCGGCCATAACCTCGTGCAGCCGCGTCAGGATCAGCCGCGCCGAGGCAACAGCGGTGACCGGCGCCGTGCCCGGGGCAGGAGGCTGGATCGGAGGCGGGGCTTGGCTCATGGCGGATGGCCTACTCCAAACCGCCGGGTTTGGGAACGCTCGACCACCAGGAAATACGGGGCGCGGAAACCGGGGCGCAAAATACCGGGCGGAGAAAAATACCGGGCGGAGTATCGCGCACCCCGGCGCGCGCTCCCGCAGCGCGCCGGCCTATACGTTTATGGGCAAATCGCGATATGCGCGGCGCCTATTGATGCGCCAGCTCGTCCTTGATGCGCAATTTGCGGCGTTTGAGCAGCTTCACCGCCTCCAGATTGGGCGCCGGCCGGATCAATTCATCGTGGATTTGCCGTTCCAATCCGGCATGTTTGGTTTGCAAGGCGCTGAAATGCATAATTTCCATGCGTGTTTCTCCTTTGCGTTCATCCCGGCCGGCGCGGCGATCGCGCTGGGTCCGGTAACCAGTTCCCCCACTGTATACGGCGCCTGGACCGGCTTTTGCCGCTAGCCCCGTCGCGCCTCACACCTGCCCCGGACACTGGCCAGCGACTCCATTGCCGGCCCGTTCGATGTGTTGTCATAGAAACATATTAGCACTAGCTTGCGAAGCGGTTTACACCGGAAATCGGACGAACCCTTTCATGCCAGCGACGAGCCGGACCGGCAGGCGCGACTTCGGGTGCAGGCCAGCGTGCAGAACGGATAGGATCGCAATGGGTGACGCGGCGTGAATGAGGATGAAATGCGCAAGCGGCTGAACCTGCTGCGCATCGAGCACCGCGATATGGATGCCGCGATCGACGCGCTGACTGCCGCCAATTCCACCGACCTGTTGCAGATCGCCCGACTGAAGAAGCGCAAGCTGAAACTGAAAGACCAGATTTCGTTGATCGAGGATTATCTGATCCCCGATATTATTGCGTAATTTGACGAAAAGCGCGGAAAGGGCGCTTTTCGCTCGCGAAGCCTGTTCCATCCCGCGCGCCCCCCGACCTCCCATTCAGGATGTACTCTGTGGGAGGTCGGGAGGGGGCGCGAGATGGAACAGGCTTACATCAACAAAGACTCTGGGATGGGATGGCACAGGCTGCGCGGCCGTCAGGTCGCCCATCAAACGCCCGCGTTCCAGGCCTCGCAATATAGTTCCCGCCCGCGCCGGCCAATCGCGTTTCCGTCCTGATCCGGGACTGTCCCGCAGCGGGACTGCTCTCCCCCGGCGACATCATTGTGCGCGGAGCCCCGGGTGGGTAGCAAAAGGCATCATGCAACAAGCCCCCAACATCAATCCCCGTATCGTCGAGGGACTATACTGCGAGGCCCTCGTCCTGTCCGACGAGGTTCGCGCCGCCTTTGACCTGTCCGGGCGGCTGGACGAGACCGGAGTCGACGAGGACGCAGCGCGCATCGCGCTGTCCTGCGAGGCGCTGCGCACGACGACCCGCATGATGCATGCGGTGGCTTGGCTGCTCAACCACCGCGCCTATTTCATGGGCGAGCTCTCCGAATTTCAGCTGCGCCGCTATGGCCGGCTGATCCCCGACTTCCCCGCCGCCGATCCCGACCGAATGCAGCTGATCCGGCGCGAAATCCGTGACCTGATCGCCGCGACCGAGCATTTTTATGCGCGGCTGCTGCGGATTGACCGCAGCTGGCGCGAACGCGACCCCGCACTCCCCAGCGCGATCGAGCAGATGCGCGCCCGACTGGGGCAGGTGGTCAACGGGTAAGGTTGCCGTTTGGCAACGCGCGAAAGAGCGCGTTTCGGAAGCCTGTGCCATCCGCGCGCCCTCGAGTCTGTTTGATTGATCGCCTTGCGGCGATGAAGCCTATGCCATCCGCGCGCCCTCCCGACCTCCCATTCAGTATATACGCTGTGGAGGTCGGGAGGGGGCGCGGGATGGCACAGGCTTCCGAAACGCGCCCTTTCGCGCTTTCGTCAAACAGACTCCAACGCCCGGCCCCAATCGGCCAGCCTGGCGCCGCGAACATCCGCGCCCATCGCGGGCGCAAAGTGCCGCCGCGCCCCGCTCATCGCTGCATAGGCATCGCTCAGCGAGGCAAACAACCCCGCGCCCACCCCCGCCAGCATCGCCGCCCCCAGCGCGGTCGTCTCCACGAAATCCGGACGATCGACCGGCAGGTTCAGCACATCGGCCAGATCCTGCGCCAGCCAGTCATTGGCCGCCATCCCGCCATCGATCCTCAGCGACTTCCAAGCCGCACCATCGGCGGCAAAGGCCGTAGCGAGGTCATGCGTCTGCGCCGCCATCGATTCGAGCGCGGCGCGGATGATATGCGCGCGCGTCGTCGCGAAACTCAGCCCGGTGATGCTGGCGCGCGCGTCCGGCCGCCAGTGCGGCGCGCCGAGCCCCGCCAAGGCTGGCACGATCACCACCCCGCCGCTATCGGGCACTGAAGCGGCCAGCGCGGCGGTCTCGGCGCTGCTCGCAATCAGGCCCAGGCTGTCGCGCAGCCACTGGATCAGGCTGCCGGCAACGAATAGCGACCCCTCCAGCGCATAGTGCCGCACCCCCCCGATCTGGCTGAGCACCGTGCCGAGCAGCCGGTGGCGTGAGACCGGCAGCGTGCCGCCCTGATTGGCCAGTACGAAAGCGCCGGTGCCATAGGTCGCCTTGGTCTCGCCCGGCGCGAGGCAGCCCTGACCGATGGTGGCCGATTGCTGATCGCCGATCAGCGCGGCGAGCGGAATCGCGGCGCCGAGCACATCGGGGCACACCATGCCGAGTTCCCCGGCGCAATCGGTAATCTCGGGAAGCGCGGCGCGTGGCACCCCGAACAGGTCGCACAGGCCCGCATCCCAACCTGCGCCGGCCA
The DNA here is from genome assembly GCA_025356275.1 of Sphingomonadales bacterium. Classification (GTDB taxonomy): domain Bacteria; phylum Pseudomonadota; class Alphaproteobacteria; order Sphingomonadales; family Sphingomonadaceae; genus Novosphingobium. The sequence goes on from JANXUK010000075.1 coordinate 30,693, forward strand.
GCGCCATCAGGCTGGTCCGGCTGGCGTTGCTGGCGTCGGTGATGTGCCGCCCGGTCAGGCAGAACGCGAGCCAGCTCTCCACCGTGCCCAGCGCCAGCGTGCCCGCCTCCGCCGCGCCGCGCACCGCCGGATTATGGTCGATCAGCCAGCGCATCTTGCTGGCTGAGAAATACGGGTCGAGCACCAGCCCGGTTGCGGCCTGCACCGCCGCTTCATGCCCCGCCTCGCGCAAGCGGTCGCAGGCGGCGGCGGTGCGGCGATCCTGCCAGACGATCGCGCGCGCCAACGCCTCGCCGCTGACCCGGTCCCATGCCACCACCGTCTCGCGCTGGTTGGTGATGCCGAGGCAGGCGATGCGCCCGGCGCCGCCCGCGCTGGCAATCGCCTCGCGCGCGGCCGATAGCGCGGCATCGCGAAGCTCGGCCGCATCATGCTCGACCCAGCCGGGCTGCGGGTAATATTGCGTCTGGGTGCGCGCGGCGCAGGCGATTTGGCTGCCATCGCGCGCGAATACCATCGCCCGCGTCGAGGTCGTACCGGCGTCCAGCACCAGAATCAGATCGCCGCCACCCCCCATTCGCATGCTCCTTCTGGCCCCCGCTTTGATGGTGCCTGACCGATAGTGCCCGCTCGACAGCGGCGGCGCCAGTCCCCATATGCGCGCTATGGAGTTCCCCCCCCAGCCTTGGCCGGTCGGCAGCGCGGAGCGGTTGGAGCCGCTGGTCGCGCGGGTGCTGGCGACCAATCCCTCGCCGTTCACGTTCACAGGCACCCAGACCTATCTGGTGGGCGGCGCGGGCGGGATGGTGGTGATCGATCCGGGGCCGGACGAGGCCGGGCATCTGGAGGCTTTGGTGGCCGCGATTGGCGGAGCGCCGGTGATGGCCATCGCCTGCACGCATACGCACCGCGACCACTCCCCCGCCGCCGCGCCGCTGGCCGCGCGGACCGGCGCGCCGATCATCGGCTGCGCGCCGCTGGCCTTGGTGGATCATGGTGCGCGCGCCGATGCTGCCTTCGATCCGGACTATGCCCCCGACGCGGTGCTGGCCGATGGCGAGGCGATTGCCGGTCCGGGCTGGGCTTTGCGGGCGGTGGCGACGCCGGGGCATACGTCGAACCATCTGTGCCTCGCGCTGGAGGTTGCTGGCGAGAAGCCCGCTCTGTTCACCGGCGATCATGTGATGGGCTGGTCCACCACCGTGGTGGCGCCGCCCGACGGCGATATGGCCAATTACATGGCGAGCCTGGCGCTGTTGCACGCCCGCGACGACCGGGTTTACTACCCCGCGCACGGCCCCCAGGTGGACAAGCCCCGCCAGCTGGTGCGCGGCATGATCGGCCACCGGCGTCAGCGTGAGCGCCAGATCCTCAAGCTGTTGAGTGAGGGCGCGCGGCCCATCGCCGACATGGTGCCCCGGATGTACAAGGGCGTCGACCAGCGGCTGTGGCCGGCCGCCGGGCGCTCGGTGCTGGCGCATCTGATCGATCTGGCGGCGCGCGGCGAGGTGGTGTGCGACGGCGAGGTGTGGCGGATCGCCGGATTGAGGATTTTTGTTGATGTAAGCGGGCGCGACGCGGATTAGGAGCGTCGCCTGCCCCTCTTGCCACGGATAATGCCATGACCGTCCTAACCGCCCTGCCCACCGGCACCGACCTGCGCGCCGAGATCCTGGCGCTGAAGGCGGAGCGCAAGGCGGTGATCCTGGCGCATTATTACCAGCGGCCCGAATTGCAGGACATCGCCGATTTCGTCGGGGACAGCCTCGAACTCAGCCGCAAGGCCGCCGCCACCGATGCCGAGGTCATCGCCTTTTGCGGGGTCAAATTCATGGCCGAGACCGCCAAGATCCTCAGCCCCGAGAAGATCGTGGTGCTGCCCGATATCAACGCCGGGTGCAGTCTGGAGGATTCGTGCCCGCCCGCGACCTTCAAGGCCTTCCGTCAGGCCAACCCCGATCACATCGCCATCACCTACATCAATTGCTCGACCGAGGTGAAGGCGCTGAGCGACATCATCGTCACCTCGTCCAGCGCCGAGACCATTCTGGGCCAGTTGCCCCGGGATCAGAAGATCATCTTCGGGCCCGACCGGCATCTAGGCGGCTGGCTCAACCGCAAATTCGGGCGCGACATGCTGTTGTGGCCGGGTGTTTGTATAGTGCATGAGGCGTTTTCGGAGACCGAGCTGATCAAGCTGATGGCGCGCAACCCCGGCGCGCCGGTGGCGGCGCACCCCGAATGCCCACCCGCGATCATCGACCACGCCGATTATGTCGGCTCGACCAGCGGCATCCTGAACTACGCCAAGGGGTCGAGCGCCGACACGCTGATCATCGCGACCGAGCCGCATATCATCCACCAGATGACCCTTGCGATGCCGGGCAAGAGCTTCATCGGCGCGCCGGGCGCGGACGGCAACTGCAATTGCAACATCTGCCCCTATATGGCGCTGAATACGATGGAGAAACTATACCTGTCCCTGCGCGATCTGGCGCCACGGGTGGAGATCCAGGAAGGGCTGAGGCTGGCCGCAAAGCGCAGTCTGGACCGGATGCTGGAGATGGCCAGCGCGACGGTGGGGATGGGGGATTTGGGTGGAAGATGACCGCCGCTTCCTGACTCACTCCCGTTCAAACCCAATCATCCTGCCGCGCCAGCCAGGCCGGGTACATGTTCAGATATTGCACCAGCCTGGGTGCAGCCCCGAGGTTACGGCTGGCAGCATGGGGCAGGTCATCGCGCCAGATGACCAGGTCGCCTGCGCCCGCCGCGATGCCGATGGCCTCGCCTGACAGGTCCCTTGCCCGCAACCCCGCCGCACCTTCGTGTGCGATGCAGGAACCCAGCCGGTGATGAAACCCCGGCACCAGCCGCAGCGCGCCCTGATCGGCGCTGGTGTCGGTGAGGTAGAGGACGCCCTGCATCGCAAAGCGGACCGGCACCGTCAGGCTGGTATCCCGGTGCAGGCGAGCCTGATGGATGCTGCGCGGGGGATCGCCGGGGCGTTCGGGCGGGGGTTGAAGCCGAGGCGGTCGTGCACCATCCACAGGTCGGCGCTGCGCCATAGCTGGGCGAAGGCCTTGTGGATGCGGGACGATGCGGGACGATGCGCGCGCGGGCAGCTTGGGCGGGATGCTGAAAGTGCTCGATCATAATGCCATTGCCGCGCGCCGCGTACCAGCTGGCAGGATCATCGGCCCGCGCCCCGGCGAGTTGCCAGACCAGCGCGGCGAGCGCCTCGATCTCTGCCGGCGGGCAGGCGCCGCGCAGGATGGTGTAGCCATCCCGCTCCCACAGCGCGAGGGCGAATTCATCCAGCGCGGGCGGCATTGCGTCTATCGCCGCGAGGCACGCCTGCGTGGCGGGGGGCGGCGGTTCGCCCGCCAGCATCGCCCGGTAGCGGGCCACCACCTCGGGGCCCGGCTCGCCAGCGGTGGCGATAATCCAGCGGATGAATTCCTCGAACGTGGGGCGGGTCTGGTGCAGCCGACTCAGCACCTGCCCGATGCCAAGGCCCAACGTGTCGATCAGGATGCGGCTCGCCTGCGGGGGGCCGGGAAACGGGGCGGGTGGTTCCACGCCCATGGCTTCGGCCCAATATTGCCTGAGGCCGGTCAGCTCTGCCAGACGCGCGCTCATTCGGGCACCGCCTCACTGCCGCCCGCCCGCACCAGCACCAGCGCCGCCGCGATCAGCGCCATGCCCAGCGCGTCCTGCGCCGTCAGCGCCTCGCCAAACGCCAGCCATCCCGCCGCCACCGCCACCGCCGGCTGGGTCAGCAGCGCCAAGCCGATGACCAGCGGCGTGAAGTGGCGCAGCGCATAGACCAGCAGGCCCTGCCCGATGATCTGGCTGCCCAGTGCCAGCGCCAGCAAGGGCGACCACCCGCCCAGCCACCACGCGCCATGCACCCCATGCCCGAACCCCGGCCACACCGGCTCGCCCAGCGCCAGCGCTATGCCCAGCAGCACCGGCGCGCCTGCCGCGCTGGCCAGCGTCAGCGCCGCCCAATTGCCCAACCCATCGCGCGCGCGCGCCAAAAGCACGATGTAAAACGCATAAAACAGCCCGGCCAGCACGCAGAGCAGATCGCCGGTCAGGCTGACCGAAGACACCGCCAGCGAGCGCGCGAACAGCAGCCACGCCCCCAGCAACGTCGCCGCAATCGCCGCCACTTCGCCAATGCGCGGCAGCCGCCGCCGCGAGGCCAGCCCCCAACCCATCAGGATCACGCTGCCCGAATTACCGAACAGCGAGGCATTGCCCAGCCGGGTGCGCCCGATGCCCAGATGCCAGCTGGCAATGTCCAGCGCGAACAGCACGCCGCCCGCCGCCAGAGCGATCAGCACGCCGCGCGGCAGCCCGCGCAAAGGCTGGCGGTTGGCGCGGACCAGCAGCGCCAGCAGCGGCAGAGCCAGCGCCAGCCGCCAGAACCCCGCCGACACGGGCCCACTGTCGGCCAGCCGCACGCTCCACGGCCCCAACGCCAGCGCGACATTGCCCAGCACCAGCGCCGCCAGATGCCGCGCGCGGTGGGGTGAAACCCGTTCGGATTTAGTTGGTGGCACCCGCGCCGCCCGCGCTGTCGGCCGGGGGCGGGGGCGCGGCATCTATCGGGGAGGCAGCGTCGGTGGCAGCGCTGCTGGCCGCATCGCCGGCGCCCTTGGTGGCCCGTTCCGCACGCGGCAGCAGCGGCGGCTGTGACCGCACGCTGTCATAAGGCAGCATCGCGTCGCTGATTGAGCCGGGCAGCACCTTGCCCTCGGCGGTGCGCTGATCCTCGCCCTTGGTCTGGTGGTGACAGCCGCACAGCAGCGCCAGCGCCCCCGCTATGCTCAATCTGGCCGCGCTCAATCTAGCCGCCCTCATGTTCCCGCATCCATACGGGCCGCATTGCCGCAGGGCCGGTCCAGCGTCGAGAGGAAATCTCCCGCCCGCGCCAGCAGCGCCGCGTCCCACGCCTCGACGGTGATGGTCAGGCCGAGCGCAGCGGCACTCGTCACGCCCTTCTCGGCGATGCCGCAGGGCACGATGCCGGCGAAATGGCTGAGGTCCGGGGCTAGATTCACCGCAAAGCCATGCATCGTCACCCAGCGGCGGATGCGCACGCCGATCGCGCCTATCTTGGCTTCCTGTCCGGCGGCATCGCGGGTCCAGATGCCGATGCCGGCCTCGCTACGCCAGCTGGCGATGCCGAAATCAGCCAATGTGGCGATCACCCACGCCTCCAGCGCATGGACAAAGCCGCGCACATCGCGGCCCCCTTGTGACAGGTCGAGCAGCACATAGCCGATCCGCTGGCCCGGGCCGTGATAGGTATAGCGCCCGCCGCGCCCGGCCTTGACCACATCAAACCGGGGATCGAGCAGCTCGGCCTCGGTAGCGCTGGTGCCGGCGGTATAGACCGGGGGATGCTCCAGCAGCCAGATCAGCTCGGCCGCGTCGCCGGTCTGGATCGCGGCATTGCGCGCGGTCATAACACCCAGCGCCTGCGCATAGGGCACCGGCGCGTCCTCACGGCGGATCTCGATGGTGGACAGGCGCGTATCCGGCATGGCCCGCGCATAGGACGCAAAGGCGGCGCCAATCAAGGGGGCATTCAACACTTGCCAAGACGGGCCGCGCAGGGGCAAACATGCAGCTTGGGGAGATACCATGACCAAGCTCGACAGCAATCTCGCGTGGCAGGAAGCCAGCGCCGCCGTTTCGGCCAATCGCGAAGTGCTGGCGGTGCTGGCGGGGGTGTTCTTCCTGCTGCCCCGGCTGGCGGTCGAGCTGCTTGGGCCGGTGCCGCCCAATATGCAGGCCCTGGGCGTGGCTGAGCTGCAAGGGGCAATGCGCGACTTTTACCTCCAGATGCTGCCGCTGGCGCTGCCGATGATGGCGATGCAATTCGTGGGCACGCAGGCGATGCTGACGCTGTTCACCGATCGCACGCGCCCGACCGTGGCAGAGGCGATCGGCCAGGGCCTGATCGGCGCGCTGTGCTATCTGGCGGCGCAGCTGTTGTTTGCGGCGACCTTGGGCGTGGCCGGCGGGTTGCTGATCGGGATTGCCGGGATGCTGGGGCTGAAGCCGCTGGTGGCGCTGATGGTGGTCGTGGTGCTGGCGGCGATCGGTTACATGGCGCTCCGGCTGGTGCTGCTCGGCCCGGTGATCGCGGTGGAGCGGGTGCGCAATCCGCTGCACGCGATCCCCCGCGCCTGGGCGCTGGCGCAGGGTAATGTCAGGCGGATCTTCGTGCTGGTCGCGCTGATGATGATCGTGCTGATGGTGATCATGGTGGCAGGCGCGGCGCTGATCGGCGGCGGCGCGGCGCTGATTTTCGGAGCGGCCGTGGGGCGGATTGCCGGGGCGGTGGTCAACGGCCTGGCCGGCGCGGTGTTCGCGGTGTATTTCGCAGGGATATTGGCGGCGATCCACCGCCAGCTGGCCGGGCCATCGCTGGGCGCGGTGACGGCGCCGTTTGAATAGAAGGTGGGTCGACGAAAAGCGCGAAAGGGCGCTTTTCGCTTAGGAAGCCTGTTCCATCAAAGAGTCGTTGCCGCCTGCCGGCGGGAAGCCTGTTCCATCCCGCGCCCCCTCCCGACCTCCCACAGAATACATACTGGCGGGGAGGTCGGGAGGGGGGCGCGGGA
>JANXUK010000081.1 GCA_025356275.1 Sphingomonadales bacterium
AGCTGCACCCGCGCCGGGAAGGTGACGTGGGCGTTGGCGCGCGCCACGCTGACCTCGCCGCTCTCCAGCGGTTGGCGCAGCGAATCGAGCACCGCGCGCTGGAACTCGGGCAGTTCGTCGAGGAACAGCACCCCCAGATGCGCCATGCTGACCTTGCCGGGGCGCACGCGCAAACCGCCGCCGGTCATCGCCGCCATGCTGGCCGAGTGGTGGGGTGAGCGGAATGGGCGGGCGCGGCTGATCCGCCCGCTTTCCAGCGTGCCGGCGATGCTGGCGACCATGGAAACCTCCAAAGCCTCGGCCCCCGACAGCTCGGGCAGGATGCCGGGCAGGCAGCTGGCCAGCAGCGATTTGCCGGCACCGGGCGGCCCGACCATCAGCAGATTATGCCCGCCGGCGGCGGCGATCTCCAGCGCGCGGCGAGCCGTCTCCTGCCCGCGCACCGCCTTGAGATCGGGGCCGGGGACCGCCGGCTCAGCCTTTCCGGGCGGCGGCGGGGGCAGGATATCGCTGCCCTTGATATGGCCGAGCAGGCTGAGCAGATCGGGCGCGGCCAGCACCGATACGCCGCCGGCCCAGCGCGCCTCGGCCCCCTGTCGCTCGGGGCAGATCAGCCCCTTTTCCTGCCCCGCCGCATGGATTGCGGCCAGCAGCACGCCCGGCGACGGCGCCAGCCGGCCATCGAGCGCGAGTTCGCCCACCGCCACGTAATCGCTCAGCAATTCGCCATCGGTGACCCCCATCGCCGCGAGCAAAGCGAGCGCGATTGGCAGGTCGTAATGCGAGCCTTCCTTGGGCAGATCGGCGGGCGAGAGGTTGATGATGATCCGCTTGGGCGGCAGCGCCAGCCCCATCGCGGAGAGCGCAGCCTGCACGCGCTGCTTGCTTTCATTGACCGCTTTGTCGGGCAGGCCGACGAGGAAAAATCCGGGGAGGCCGGGTGCGATCTGGCACTGCACCTCAACCCCGCGCGCCTCCAGCCCGAGATAGGCGACGGTGGATACCAGCGCGACCAAATGAATTTCCCCCAGGATCAATCGACATTCAGCCCAGGCGGGCCTGCAAATGGCGGTCCTCTGCGCTTCCGGTGCTCACGTACGGAAGTACGCTGCGCGCCGGATCGCAGGCAACCACCATTTTCAGCGGCACCTGGACTGAATGTCGATTGATCCTAAGTGCCGGGGTTGGTTTAGCGGTGGGTGGGGCGGTGTCGAGGGGAAAGGAGTTTGTCTTGTGAAAAGCTTGGCAGGGGGCTGTGATAAAGCCTGTGCCATCCCGCGCCCCCTCCCGACCTCCCACAGCGTGTAATCTGGATGGGAGGTCGGGAGGGGGCGCGGGATGGCACGGGCTTGCGGACCGTCAGGTCGCCAAACAAATAGGCCCTCCTCCCCGCCCGCTTGACTTCCGGGCCCCTCGCCCGTATCGGCGCCGCTTCACGCGGGCCTGATGGCTCGGTCAGAGATTCGGGATTTTACCATGAAGCGCACTTTTCAGCCCAGCAATCTGGTTCGCGCCCGTCGCCACGGCTTTCGTGCGCGCGGTGCCACTGTCGGCGGCCGCAACGTGTTGCGCGCGCGCCGGGCGCGTGGCCGCAAGAAGCTGTCGGCCTGATCGAGCCGCCTGCCGCGCTGCCTGCCGCGCTAATTCCCTTGCCGGGCGCTGCCAAGCCCGCCGTACTGACCCGCCGTTCGCAATTCCTCGCTGCCAACCAGGGCCTGCGTGTAGCCCGCGCGGGCTTTGTGCTGTTGGCACTGGCCAATGGCAATGCCGGGCTGCGTTTCGGCGTAACCGTGACCAAGCGAATCGGCAATGCGGTGGTGCGCAACCGGATGAAGCGGCGGTTTCGCGCGCTGCTGCGGGAATTGCTGCCGCTGTATGGCGCGGCCGACCATGACCATGTGCTGATCGGGCGCGAAGGGGGTGTGGAGCGGGATTTTGCCGCCTTGCGCACCGAGTTGATCGCCGCACTGGAACGGGTGCGGGCGGGCAAGGGCGATCCGCCGCGCCGGCATCGCACCGGGCCTAAGAAGTGATGCGCCGGCTGCTGATCGGCATCGTGCGGCTGTGGCAGATCGGGCCGTCGCGGCTGATTGGGCCGTCCTGTCGCTATGCACCGACCTGCTCGGCCTACGCGATCGAGGCCGTGCAGCGGCATGGTGCGATTAGGGGTGGCTGGCTGGCGATGAAGCGTCTATTGCGCTGCCACCCGTGGGGGGGGAGCGGGTTCGACCCGGTCCCGTGAGCCAAAAGCCGGCTCGGGCGGTATATTTCAGGGATTTTTCGTGAACAACCAGGGCAATCGAAATCAGGCCAACATGATCCTGGCGATGGTGCTGACGGCGGTGCTGCTGTTCGGCTGGCCCATGGTGATGAAGCATTTCTGGCCCGATTATGACAAGGCCAAGCCCGCCGCGACCGCCTCTGCCGCCGGTTCTGGCGCCGGTTCAGGCGCCGGTTCTGGCGCCGCCGACCCAGCCGCTGTCGCCAAGCCGACGCGCGAGGGCGGGCTGTCCGCCGGCAGCGATCAAGCCGCCGAGGCCAAGGATCTCACCGCAGCGCTTACCGCCGCTGGGCGCGTGCCGGTTGCGGCGCCGGGGCTGGCGGGGTCGATCAATCTGACCGGCGGCGTGGTCGATGACCTGACGCTCAACCGCCACCGCGCCTCGCTCGACAAGACCAGTGGGCCAGTGCGGATCTTCTCGCCCGAGGGCACGCCGGCGCAGCAATTTGCGCAATTCGGCTGGGTGGCGGGGGCCGGCTCTGCGGTCGCTTTGCCGACCGCGGGTACGGTATGGACCGCGCCGACGGGGGCCAAGCTGACGCCCACCACCCCGATCATGCTGAGCTGGGCCAATGGCGCGGGGCAGACCTTTACGCTGACCTATGCGATCGATCAGGACTATATGCTGACCGTGACGCAGGGGGTGCGTAATGGCACGGCGGCGGCGATTGGCCTCCAGCCCTACGCCTTTATCAACCGTACCGACCGGACCGCCAGCATCGACAGCTGGAACATCCATTCCGGCCCGCTGGGCGCATTCGATGGCAAGGTCAGCTTTTCGCCGAAATACAAGGATGTCGCGGCGGCAGGATCGATGGCCAATGAGGGCAAGCCGACCTGGCTGGGCTTTACCGACATCTATTGGATGAGCGCGCTGATCCCTGATGCCGGAGCCGCCGGCGCGAGCAGCGATTTTCGCGGGCAGGGCAGCGGGCTGTACCGCGCCGACCTGATCTACCGCCCCGTCACGCTGGCCGCCGGTCAGTCGGCCAGCATCACCACGCGGCTGTTCGCGGGCGCCAAGGAAAGCCTGGTGCTCGACCGCTATCAGCGCGATGGCATCACCAATTTCGGCTATGCGATCGACTGGGGCTGGTTCTGGTTTTTCGAGAAGCCGATCTTCTGGCTGCTGCGCACGATATTCGATGCGGTGGGCAATTTCGGGGTGGCGATCATCGTCCTGACGCTGATCGTGCGGACCGTGATGTTCCCGGTGGCGCAGCGGCAATTTGCCAGCATGGCGGCGATGCGCGGGCTGCAACCCAAGATCAAGGCGCTGCAGGAGCGGCACAAGGACGACAAGCCCAAGCTCCAGGAAGAGACGATGGCGCTGTACAAGGCCGAGGGGGTCAATCCGCTGGCGGGCTGCCTGCCGGTGTTCCTGCAGATGCCGGTGTTCTTTGGCCTGTACAAGGTGCTGATGGTCTCAATCGAGATGCGGCATCAACCGTTCGTGCTGTGGATCCGCGATCTGTCGGCGCCCGATCCCAAGCATCTGCTCAACCTGTTCGGCATGCTGCCGTTCGACCCGCCGAGCTATCTGGGGCTGGGCGTGCTGGGGCTGATGCTGGGCGTGACGATGTGGGGGCAGTTCAAGCTGCAACCGGCGCAGGCCGACCCGGCGCAGCAGCAGGTGATGGCGATCATGCCGTGGATGATGATGTTCGTGATGTCGTCCTTCGCCTCGGGACTGCTGGTCTACTGGATCACCTCGAACCTCTTGACCATGGCGCAGCAGGCGTTCCTCTACAGCCGGCACCCGCAGTTGCGCGCGCAATCCACCAAGGAAGCTGCGGATGGCAAAAAGGCCGCATCGCGCGGGCCGCAATGACCGATGACGTGACGGATGATGTGAGCGAGGATGTCACCAACGATGCGGCGGCGGCGGCGGCGTTTGCCGTGCTGAGCGAGGAGGCGCGACGGCTGTTCTCCGGGCCGATGGCGTTCATGCTGTCGGCACCGGCGCTGCAATTCCTGCCCGATCCTGGCGTGCCCGAGATTGCTTTGGCCGGGCGCTCGAACGTCGGCAAATCGTCGCTGCTCAACGCGATCACCGGGCGCAAGTCGCTGGCCCGCACGTCGGTGACGCCGGGGCGGACGCAGGAGCTGAACTTCTTTGCGGTGGGCGAGCCGCCGGTGTTCCGGCTGGTCGATATGCCGGGATACGGCTTTGCCAAGGCGCCCCCCAAGGTGGTGGAGAATTGGCGCCGGCTGGTCCGCGATTTCCTGCGCGGACGGGTGGTGCTGCGCCGCACGCTGTTGCTGATCGACAGCCGGCACGGGGTCAAGCCGCCCGATGTCGAGATGATGGATATGCTCGATGGCGCGGCCGTCGGGTACCGCATCGTGCTGACCAAGGCCGACAAGATCAAGGCCAGCGAGCTCGACGCGGTAATCGCCAGTGTGACGGCGGCGGCGCGGGCGCGGTCGGCCGCCTATCCCGAGATCGCAGTCACCTCATCCGAGACCGGGCTGGGTATTGCCGATCTGCGCGCGGTGGTGTTGGCGGACGTTCGCATCTAGTGGTTGATCACATTCAGTCCAGGCGGGCCTGCAAATCGCGATTCTCCGGGCTTCCGGTGCTCACGTACTGAAGTACGCTGCGGTCCGTGTCCCGGAAAACCACAATTTTGTCCTGCGGTCGCCTTCGGCTCGGCGACACTTGGACTGAATGTGATCAACCCTAAGAGGCAAGGGCTCCACCGATGAAGCTGATCCTTGGCAATCGCAATTATTCGAGCTGGTCGCTGCGCGGCTGGCTGGCGGTCAAGCAGTCGGGGCTGCCCTGCGAAGAAATCATCGTGCCGATGTTCGGCGAGGAATGGGATCAGGCGCGCGGCGCCGATGACGCGCTCGCCCCCAGCCATGGCAAGGTCCCGGTGCTGTGGGACGGCGAGGCGGTCGTGTGGGACAGTCTGGCCATCATCGATTACCTGGCCGACAAGGTGGGCCGCGACCGCTTCTGGCCCAAGCAGGATGCGGCCCGCGCGATGGCACGTTCGATGGTGGCCGAGATGCATTCGTCCTACATGGCGCTGCGCCGGCAATGCCCGGTCAATATCCGCAAACGGGTGACAGGCGCCAAAATCGACGAGGAGGCGCGCGGCGACATCCTGCGCATCCTGACGCTATGGGCCGAGGCGCGGGCTCGGTTCGGCGCTGGCGGGCCGTTCCTGTTCGGCAGCTTTTGCGCCGCCGACATCGCCTTTGCCCCGGTGGTCAGCCGCTTCATCACCTATGGCATAGGCGTACCCGGCTTTGCCGCCGCCTATATGCAGGCAGTGTGGGAGCATGAATGGATGCGGGCCTGGATCACCGCCGCCGAGGGCGAGGAATGGGTGATCGAGCAATTTGAGGGACCGGCGAAATGATGGCGAGATGGCGGATTGTGCTGGCCGGTCTGGCCGCAGCTGTGGCAGTCATGGCCTCGCCGGCGTTCGGTTGGGGCGCGGCGGGGCATCGCACGGTCGCCGCGATTGCGATGGCCAATGTCTCCCCCAAAACGGCGGCGCAGATCGCGGTGCTGCTGCGCGCCGAGGGCGGATTGCACACGCCGGAGTGTCTTGCCGGAACGCTGGGTGACGCCTCGGTATGGCCCGATTGCATACGCGAGGACAAGGCGCGCTGGGGCCATACGTTCGCGTGGCATTATCAGGATGAGCCGCTGTGCGGCGGGTTCGATCTTACGCTCCATTGCCCGCATGGCGATTGCATCACCGCGCGGATCGCGGACGCGCGCGCCATACTGGCCAACCGGCGGGCGAGCGATACGTCGCGGCTGATGGCGCTGGCTTTTCTGGTGCATTTCGTGGGTGATCTGCATCAGCCGCTGCACATGTCCGATCACGAGGATCATGGCGGCAATCTGGTCAATGCGGTGATCGCTGGGGGCGCTGCGGGGTCGCTGCATTACCTGTGGGACACGCCGCTGGCCGAGGCGGCGATTGCCTCCGGCCCGCCGCTGGTCCGCACCTACAGCGCCGATGAGCGCGCGCGGCTCGGCGGAGGCAAAATTGCCGATTGGGCGCGTGAGAGCTGGGATCTGGCACGCAGCCACACCTATCCGCAAGCCTATGGCCACGACATCTGCCGGGGGCCGGCGCCAGCCCCCGGGACTGCGGTGCGGATCGGCAGGCTAGCATTTGCGTCCGACCTGCCGATTGTCCGCCTGCGGCTGGTGCAGGCCGGGCTGCGGCTGGCGCGGATGCTGGACGGGGCGCTGGGGGTTTAGAGCGTGATGACAAAAAGTGGGTGCCGGTTTTTGTCGATAAATCACGCGAAAACAAAGACTCTAGAGCATGATGCGATTCTATCTTATCGCATCATGCTCTAGAGTGTCATTTCGCCCTCAGCCGGAACCGACCCCACTGCGATCGCATCGCTCCAACGCGCCCAAAACTTACCGCGCCATACATGAGGAGCAATGCCCGTTTCGCGCTCGAATATCTTTGTCCCTGGTGGTTGTCCGTTTGCTTCTGCCAACCGTCTGAT
>JANXUK010000085.1 GCA_025356275.1 Sphingomonadales bacterium
CGAAAATCGCCGTAAATCCGCCGATGTATAATCCGTTCGAACACCAATCGCTGCCGCCATCGCAAGCCTCCTTGTGCTTGCTCCGGTGAATCAGAAAATTACCGACTTGGAAATCCCCCACGTGAGTCAGCCTCAACGGGATTTGGTATGAGGCCGTAATTAATCGCGCAGGTTTGGCGGCGCATGTAGGCCTTCCAGCTGTCCGAACCGCTTTCGCGGCCCCCGCCGGTGTCCTTTTCACCGCCGAACGCGCCCCCAATCTCGGCGCCGGATGTCGCCATGTTGACGTTGGCGATGCCGCAGTCCGATCCCGCTGCCGACAGGAATGCTTCGACTTCGCGCATGTCGGTCGCGAATATCGAGGACGACAGGCCTTGTGGCACCGCGTTGTTTAGCCGAATGGCCTCGCCGAGGGTGCAATACTTCAGCACATATAATATCGGGGCAAAGGTCTCTTGCTGGACGCACGGCGCTTGTTCGGGCATTTCGACCAACGCGGGCCGGACGTAGAACGAGGTGGACCCGTTTACGGCAACCCGAGTGCCACCATGGACGCGGCCGCCAGCGGAGCGTGCGATGTCCAGCGCCGCCTGCATGTTTGCATAGGCGTCGCCGTCAATTAGCGGCCCCACCAGCGCGTTTCCATCCAGCGGATCCCCAACGGTTATCATGTCATAGACAGCAACCAACCTGGCAACGATCTTGTCGTAGATATCTTGATGGACGATCAGGCGCCGCAGCGTCGTGCACCGCTGACCCGCAGTCCCCATTGCGCCGAAGGCCACGGCGCGCAGGGTCAGGTCAAGGTCAGCAGATAGGGTCACTATTGAAGCATTGTTGCCGCCCAACTCCAGGATCGCTCTACCGAAGCGGCGCGCAACGCATGTCGCGACCTGGCGGCCCATGCGCGTCGAACCGGTTGTCGATACGACGGCAACGGTGGAGTCGTCGGCCAGCAGTTCGCCAAGGCTGGCACCACCGATCAGCAGTGCGAGCAGTCCGTCGGGCGCATCTTCTCCAAATGCAGCCATCGCGCGACAGCCCAGCGCGCTGACCGCGAGCGTGACCAGCGGTGCCTTTTCCGAAGGTTTCCACACCACGCTGTCGCCGCAAACCAGCGCCAGCGCGGCGTTCCAGCTCCACACTGCCACTGGAAAATTGAACGCCGAGATCACCCCGACGGTGCCTGCGGAATGCCATTGTTCGAGCAGGCGATGGTCAATGCGCTCGGATGGTATGCATAGACCGTAAAGCTGCCGAGACAGCCCAACCGCAAAATCGCAGATGTCGATCATCTCCTGGACTTCGCCGGTACCTTCCGACAGACTTTTGCCAACCTCAATGGTTATCAACCGGCCTAGCACTGCTTTATGCGCGCGCAGTTCCTGGCCCAACAGACGAACAAGTTCGCCGCGCCGGGGCGCAGGGACATTTCGCCAGGCGAGAAAGGCGCGATGCGCGCTGGCCAGCTTTTGTCGCGCCTCATCCGGCAGTGTCTCGCGAATCCGGGCAATGACTTCGCCGGTCAGAGGGGAGCAACATTCTAGCCCGCCCCCGTCTACTAGGGCGAGATCGACGCCCATCGCTCCCAGCAGCCGCCGGGTCTCCGCTTGTAAATCGATCGGCATTGTCGCTACCTTGAGGCAAGATCGGCCGCTAATGCAGCCGTATTGTTTCTAATGACGCGGCGACATCGCTTCCGCCGCAATCGGTGCAAAATGAAGGTCCTGATAATCGTAACTGAAGTCGGCCAGCGGTGAGACCGGCTTCATCGTCACGCCGGATACATGCCCGTCCGCATCCAGCGTGAATGTCACATAGGCAGGCTCGATGGCGTGATCGGTGAACCGGGTGACGAAGCTGTCGTATTGCCAATGCGCCAGCGGCCCTGACATTCTGGGCGTAGAAAGAAAATCGATCGCCAACCCCTGCGCGGTCATGGTGACCGCAATCCTGCCGTACCATGGATCGACGTATGTTCCAGCGTAAGCCGCCAACGGCAGGGAGGGACCGATCTGTGCTGGTGCCGCCGCCGGAGCGTTCAGCGCTGCTGCTGCGCTCGCGAGGCGATCTCGCTTGTACGCGGCGATTTTGGCCGGCCAATCCTGAGAGGGCAGGCTCAGATAATGATCGAGCAATTCGTCCATCATGCCTTTGAGAAATTCGCCATCCTCACTGTTGATCTCGATCGCAAAGCCGACATTTTTTGCAGGCAGCAACACCACGACGCTCTGGAACCCGAGCACCGCGCCGCTGTGCCAGATTATCTGCGCGCCGCGATAGTCGCGCACTTCCCATCCCAAAGCATAGCTGTCGAAAGTCGGCTTGGTGAGCTTGAGGCTGGCAGGCAACGGTCCATCGGGCTGGATGGTTTCTGGGTGCCACATCGCATCATGCGCGGCTTCGCTGAACAGCCGCCCGCCGTTCGACAGCCGCCCATGCGCCAATTGCAACGTCAGCCATTTAGCCATGTCATTGGCGCTAATCGCCAGGCCGCCTGCGGGCGCAGCGCTATCTCCAAGCGTGTCGCGTTCGTTCAGCGCGCCAAGCGCGCCCATCCCGCGCACCGCCTGACTGGTCCGCGCGTGTGGGTAAGCGCGATCGGCGTCGGCAAAGCGGTGAGCGTTGTCGGTGGTAGAATCGACCATACCGGAGGGCCGCAACACATGCTCGCGCACATAGTCTTCCCAGCGCTGGCCAGTCACCGCTTCGATGAGCTGACCCGCGACCATGTAAAGAACATTATCATAGGCAAAACCGCTGCGGAAACTGGTCGCAGGCTTGAGGTAGCGCAGGCGCTGCACCGCCTCGGCGCGGGAAATGTTGCTGCGCGGCACGAACAGCAGGTCGCCCTCGCCCAACCCCAACCCGCTGCGATGAACGAGCAGATCGCGGATGGTGATTTCGCGCGTTACCCAAGGATCATACATTTCAAAGCCCGGCAGGTGATCGACGACGCGGTCGTCCCAGCCGATTTTTCCGGCATCGACCAGCGTCGCCAGCGCGGCGGAAGTAAACGCCTTGCCGGTCGAGCCGGTCATGAAAATCGTGTCGCCATCGACCTGTACAGGCGCACCGAGCTGGCGCACGCCGTATCCGCGCGCAACCACCGTCTTACCATCCTCGACGATCGCTACCGCAACTCCCGGGATGCCGATCTGCCGACGCAGCGCCTCGATCCGAGTGTCGAAATTGGCAGGCGGCGCGGCGAACGCAGGCGCGGTGGCAAACAGCAAGGCCAGCCAAAGCAACTTCATGCCGCATACTCCATTGTGAGACAGGATTCGACGAGCCGGTCGAGCCGGGGTCCGCCGCGGATCGGATCGGCGATTGGCACTGCCAGCCGCCTGTCTTCGCTCGCCATCAACTCTTCGGCTTCGGCGTCACTCAGATGCGCCGTATTGAATGACACGCCGGCGCAGCGGATGGCAGGGTTGGTCCGCCGTCCGAGCGCGATGGTCAGGGACATGACATCGGCAACGTCCGGCACCGTGAACCCGGTACTGCCCAACATCCATTCGCGGCCCGGCTGATGACAGACCACAAAGCAATCGGGCTGACTGCCATGTAGCAACGCCAGCGATACCCCCGCGTAGGAGGGATGAAACAGCGACCCCTGCCCCTCGATCACGTCCCAATGGTCGGGCGCAGCGTCGGGCGAAAGCATTTCGGCAGCGCCAGCGGTAAAATCGCATATCGTCGCATCGATGGCGATGCCGCTGCCCGCGATCATGATGCCGGTCTGGCCGGTGGCGCGAAAATCGGCGGCGATGCCGCGGGCGGTAAATTGCTGCGTCAGCGCCAGCGCGGTGTATTTCTTACCCAAGGCGCAATCGGTGCCCACGGTGAG
This sequence comes from Sphingomonadales bacterium, assembly GCA_025356275.1. GTDB lineage: Bacteria > Pseudomonadota > Alphaproteobacteria > Sphingomonadales > Sphingomonadaceae > Novosphingobium. The sequence continues at coordinate 3,851 of JANXUK010000085.1, forward strand.
CAGACGTTTGCCCGCGCGTTTTCGCCCGGTGCCGACCGGGATCGACGGGGGCGGCGTGCGGATGTCAATCAGGTGCCGCCCGCATCGGTCTGCAGCTTCGACCAGTTCTGGAATATCGCTCAGCTTTTTATGCAGGCCACTTACTAAATCAAGGCCATGTTCCAGCGCGTCAACTAGCGTTGAAACCCATTCGGGCGCGATCATCCCGCCGCGATTGGCGACACCGATGATTAGCGACCTGGCACCATTTGCCACCGCTTCGGGCACGGTCAGCCGCGGCAGGCCGGTCGCAACCGCTTCGGGGATGATCGCCAGCTCCCCGACGCAGCACTCGCCCGCCCAGTCGCGCAGGCCCAGCGCGGTTTTGGCAAAGCCCGGTTCGGTCGTATCGCCGACGAACAGCAGGTAGGGACGCGGCAAGACAAGCATCTTGTTTCCTAGCGCCTGTCTGCGGTCGCGGTTTCCCCAACCCCCCAAAAATCGCTGGCCACCATGATGCGGCCGTCGTGATAGATTTTCGCAGCCTCTGTATCCTCGGCCAGAAAATATGGCCCGTCGAGATCGACGACATCGCAGAACTGGCCCAGCACGAAACCTGCCGCCGTCGCCAGCGTAGAGCCTGCCATATTGCCGACCATCACCTGCTTGCCGAGCCGCCGCGCCTCCTCCACCATGAGCAGCGCTTCGGTAAGCCCGCCGCATTTATCGAGTTTGATGTTCATGACGTCAAAGTGAGCATGACGCTCGCGCAATTCGGCAAGATCGAGAATGCTTTCATCTGCCGCCAGCGGCAGTGGTGCGTGCCAGCCCCGCAGCGAGGCTTCGTCGCCCCGCCGGATTGGTTGCTCGAGCAGCGCGACTCGTTCCTCGACCAGAACTTGCGTGAGCGCGCCAAGCGACGCGCGCTCATACCCCTGGTTAGCGTCGACCGCCAGCCACACTGTCGGGCGTACCGCGCGGACCGCGCGGACCCGCGCGATGTCGTCACCCAGATCGCCTGATAGCTTGAGCTTTATCGCGCGCGCAGCGGCGAGCGGCGCCAACTTACTGGGAATGTCGGCGGGATCGTCAGCGGGAATAGTGAAGGTTGTGACCAGGGGGCGTGGCGGCGGCGATCCGGCAAGCTGCCACACCGGTACGCCCGCGCGCCGTGATTCTAGCTCCCACAGCGCGCAATCGACTGCATTGCGCGCGCCGCCAGCGGGCATTATGTCGCGCAATCTTTGCCGGGTGATGCCGCCTTCAATGCTGGCGCGGCATTGCTTGATCTGACTGGTCATGCTCGCCTGGGTATCGCCGAGATAATAAACTCCGGCTGCCTCGCCACGCCCGCCCAGACCGTGCTCGGTGACCGTCACGACCACGGCCGGCATCGCCTCGAACAGGTAACCCGAGATGCGGAACGGTTCGGCTAGCCGCATCGCCTCGTGTTCAATCGACAGGGTCAAGCTCATGGCGTGGGACTCATCGGGTTCAGACTCCTGACTGCGCGTGAGGCAAGCAGAAACAGCAGAATAGCCGCTGCACCGGCCGGCATGACGACCAGGGTCAGCGATCTCCCGACGCTTAGCGGGTCATGAAAAACATGGTCGGTGACATAGCCGGTCAGCGTCGCCCCGCCGCCCAGCCCCAGCATGATGTTGCCGAACGAAATGAACGACGCAGACAGCCCCCGCGTGCGGTTGGGAACGATTTCCTGGATCGCGGTCATGCCAACTATGCCCGCGGCGGTCGAAAACAACGACCAGGCGGCGACCGCGATGATCACTTGGTTCGCTGACGAGGTCAGCCCGATCAGCGCAAAAGGTAGCGCAATGCTCGCGCTGACGGCGGCAAACCGCAACCGCCCCGCCGGGCCGTGCCGCCGCGCCAGACGATCACTAATTGCGCCGCCCCCCAGCGAGGCCAGTGCCCCTGCCGTAATGATCGGCAGGCCCAGCGCAAAACCGATAGCAGTGGCAGACAGCAGATAGCGGCGGGCGAGCAACGCGGGTGCCCAGCTCAGCAAGGCGAAATCACCCACTGACATCAGCGCACAAGCTAGCACCAGCGGCAGCAGCGCGTGCCTTACCAACGCGAGCGATTTCACGACCTCGCCAAGGCTATCACCGGAGCACTCGCCGGGCACCAGACCGCGCCGGCGTTCCGGCTCGGGGACCAACGTCATCAGCGCCAGCACCGGCAGCCCGCTTAACCCCAGCAACACCAGCACCTCGCGCCAAGGCGCCAGCGCGCCCACCAACGGAATGCCCGCAAAGCGATGATCGACGGCTAAACCCAGCACGATGCCGCCGATCGAGATTGCCGCGCCGCCGCCTATCGCCATACCCATCGCAAACAGCCCGATCGCGGTACCGCGTCGCGCGGTCGGAAACATGTCGGAAATCATCGATAATGCTGCCGGCGCGAGCGCGGCTTCGCCGATGCCGACGATCAGACGGCCCAGCAACAGCATCGCAAACGAGCCAGCATAGCCGCAGACGATGGTCCCCAAGCTCCACAGGGCCACGCCGGCCAAGATTACCCGGCGGCGCTGGACGATATCGGCCAGCCGCCCGAGCGGCAAACCCGCCACCGAATAGATGATGGCGAAGGCTACGCCCTGCAGCACCCCTACGTCGGTATCGCTGATTTTCAGGTCGGCCCGGATCGGATCGACCAACAGTCCGAGGATCTGCCGGTCCGTGTAGGAGAGGACGGCGGTTACACAAAATAGCCCCACCACCGACCATGCCTGCCGGGCGGGGGGCCATGTTTCAGGATGATCGAGGGTTTGCGCCATAGCAGCATCATCACACGCCAGCGATCACGTTTCAATATCGGAAACGAAATCTTCGGAAATATTCGTGTCTGACTCGCCAGATGGGGCCAATGTCCAAGTTTTGGTTGCGGATTGGGCTAGCCGCTCAATTCCCGAACCCGCACAAACCGACAAAACCCGGCAGGTCTCAGCACCGACCCGCACATAAACATGCGCCATGCCGCTATCGAAATACACCGAATCGCCCGCGTGCATGAGCAGGGGCGCATAAAGATCAGAGTGCAATTCCATGGCACCGGCCAGCACGTAGAGATATTCTTCGCCAGCATGGCGGACCAATCCCCCAGACGCCTCGACACTGTCGGCCTGCACCTCAATGATGATCGGAACCATCATTTTGCCCAACAAATCCGCCGCAGGATAGAAGTGCTGGTAAACGTTCGACGTTGCGCCTGGCGAATGCCCCGCCCGCGCGACGCTCCGGCGTCCGACCGCAGGGGGCTGATGGACAACAGCGGGGCCGGCGAGCAGCTTGCCAAGTTCGATGTTAAGCCCCTGAGCAAGCTTCAGCAGCTTGTCGTAGGTCAGTTCCATCTTGCCGTTCTCGAGCTTGGACAGCGTTGAATAGGGCAGCCCGATTCGCGCCGCCAGCGCCCGCAAGGTGAGTCCCTGCTCGACCCGCTCGGCCTTGATCGCTGCCGCCGGATATGACCGCGCAGGCACCAGCTCGTTCATCATCTTATGCCCCTCGCCGCAGCATTCGTGCCACGCTTTCGAAAAATTGCCTTGCGGTTAGCGAAAACACGTTGCCAATTTCGAAACAACTGTCATGCTGTGATTATTCATAGGGGAAACGCAATGGTCAAGCGTCGTTCTAATACGTTGTACACCGCAGTGGCCGCCGCTGCATGGTTGATGCCCAGCGAGGCTACCGCGCAGGTCGTGCCGGTTGACGCCGCAGGGCAGTCCGAAGCGACAGGTGGCGAAATCGTGGTCACTGCGGAAAAGCGCGAACAGCGCCAGATTGATGTGCCGCAGTCGGTTTCGGTTGTCACTGCGGACGCGTTGCGCGCCGTGCATGCTGATCGGCTCGACGATTTCTTCACGCGCGTCCCCAGCGCGGCGATTGACGAAACCCAGGCCGGCCAGCCTCGCCTAATCCTGCGCGGCATCAACACGGGCGGCGATGCCGCTACCGTTGCCACTTACGTTGATGAGACGCCTTATGGCTCGGCAACCGGGCTGGCCAATGGCGGCAATCTTGCGCCCGACCTTGATCCCAACGATCTGGCGCGGATCGAAGTACTGCGCGGACCGCAAGGCACGCTGTATGGAGCCAATTCGCTCGGTGGCGTGCTCAAATATGTCACGGTGGCACCCCGCACCGATGCCGTCCACGCCTCTGGTCAGGTGGGAGTGGAGAGTATCGACCACGGCGGCATCGGCTTTTCAATGCACGCCGGGCTGAACCTGCCGGTCGCCAATACGCTGGCGATCCAGGGCAGCGGGTTCTACCGCGACGATGCGGGCTATATCAGCGATCCCAACCATGGCCCGAACGTGAATCACGACCTCGCTTATGGTGGCCGCTTCTCGGCGCTCTTCCGGCCGACCTCGGGGCTGACGCTGCGAGCCAATGTTCTGATTCAGAATATCGACAGCGACGCGCCCAACGCCGTTGACGTCAGCCCCGCAACACTGATGCCGACGCTGGGGCAATACGAGCAGAGCCATATCGTCTCGCAACCTAGCAATGTCAGCTATCGCGTTTACAACTTCACCGGCACCTATGATTTTGGGGGGGCGAAGCTGACTTCGGCTTCAAGCTGGGGCAATTTGCAGCAGAATGAAGTGGTCGATGGGACGGCGGCATTCGGTACGCCCGCGTCCGTCACCGAATCGGTCATCCAACATCGCTTTACCCAGGAATTGCGCTTGGCCTCTTCACGGCCCGGCCTGCTCGACTGGACTCTGGGTGGTTATTACACCCGCGAGCGCGATGTGATCAATGAGAACTTAGGGTTCAACAGCGCAACCACCGGCCAGGTTACCCTGGGCGGGCTAGAGCTTGTCAACCTGCCCACGTTCTATCGTGAGTTTGCCGGCTTTGCTAGCGGCACTATCCATTTCTCGAAGCAATTTGATCTGACGGTTGGTGGTCGCTACAGCCACAACAAGCAAAGCTCTGCCGAAATCGTCGGCGGCCTGCTTGTTGGGCCAGGGTTCAGCTTCACTGGTAACTCTTCGGATGGCGTCTTTACTTATTCGGTAGCGCCGGCGTTCCATCCCAATGCTGACACGACAATTTATGCGCGCGTGGCCAAAGGCTATAGGCCGGGCGGCCCAAATGTTATTTCACCGCTGGCCGCAGGCGCGGTGCCGCGGTTTTTCGGCCCCGACACCACGGTTAACTATGAGATTGGCGCCAAATCGGAACTGATCCACCGGATTTTGTCGGTGGATGTGACCGGGTTCTACATTGATTGGGACAAGATCCAGTTGTTGACCAGCGTCCTCAATGTTGGTGTTAACATCAACGGCGGTAAAGCGCGCAGTAAGGGCATCGAGTTCTCCTCTACGCTGACCCCGACCAAGGGCCTGACGCTGAGCGCCAATGGTGCATATGTTGATGCTTTCCTGACTCAGGACGTGCCCGGGCTGGGAGCGAACGCCGGAGCCCAGCTGCCATATACTGCTAAGTATTCGGGCACGCTGGCTGCCGATTACGAGCATTCGCTGGGCGGCGAAATAAACGGGACCGCCGGGATCAGCTGGCGTTACACCGGTTCCCGCCAATCCGGTTTTGCTACCAATCATAACCCCGGTGCGGCTAATGGCCAATATCATCTGGCGGCGTTCAGCCAGATCGATGCCCATGCTGGCGTGACATTTGGCCATTTCCGCCTCGATGCCTTTGTCCGCAACCTGACTGACAAGCGCGGCATTCTCGATATTGGCAGTCCAATATCCGCAGAGAACGGCGCTATTGCAGCCGCCATCGTGCGGCCCCGCTCGATCGGCGCTACGCTCGGGTTCCGTTACTGACCAGGCTTACGTATAACTGCGACCGGCCGTCGCTCATGGCTGGTGATTGAAGGATCGGGCGATGAGGATATTGAAACTGCTGGCCGCGTTTGCGGCCGCGCTGGCCGTTCCCGCTGCGGCGCAAGGGCCGGCCATGCGCGCGCCAAGTCCGGTGGCAGCCGGCCAGCACGGTCCAGTCGTTGCAGCGCCGCTGACCAAAGCCGACGTCGACAGCTGGCTGGATGGTTTCGTGCCCTACGCCATCGACCAGGCGGACATTGCCGGCGCGGTGGTGGTGGTGGTCAAGGACGGGCATGTGCTGACCGAGCGCGGTTTTGGGTATGCCAATGTCGCCAGTCGCACCCGGGTCGATCCGGCGACGACGATGTTCCGCCCCGGCTCAACGAGCAAGCTGTTCACCTGGACGGCGGTGATGCAGCAGGTGCAGGCCGGCAAGCTCAATCTCGACCGCGACATCAACGATTACCTCGATTTCAAGATACCGCCGGCATTCGGCAAACCCATAACCCTGCGGAATTTGATGACCCACACCGGTGGCTTCGAGGAAACCGGCAAATATCTCGTCGTGTTCGCGCCCGACCAGCCTGCGCCGCTCGATGTAGTGCTGAAGCGCTGGGTGCCAAAACGGATTTACGCGCCGGGCTCGATGCCCGCCTATTCGAACTATGGCGCGGCGCTGGCCGGCTATATCGTACAGCGGGTCTCAGGTGAGCGCTTCGATGCCTATGTCCAGCATCACATATTCGATGTGCTGGGAATGAAACATGCCACCTTCGCGCAGCCGCTGCCCCCGCAATACGCGGCCAACATGGCGACCGGCTATCGTCAGGCATCGATTAAGCCCGATGGCTATGAGATGGTCAGTCTGTCGCCCGCCGGATCGCTTGCGGCCAGTGGCGATGACATGGGCAAATTCATGATCGCGCATTTGCAAAGCGGCGGCGCGTTACTCTCGCCGCAGACGGCAGCGTTAATGCATGCCCAGGGCAGCACGCCGATTCCCGGCGTACCGGGCATGGCGCTGGGCTTCTATCATGAAGATCGCAATGGACTCGACATCATCGGTCATGCGGGCGACCTCAATTTCTTCCACTCCGACCTGCATTTGTATCTCGGCAAAGGCGTCGGCCTGTTCGTGTCGTTTAACAGTTTGGGTGCACAGGGTGCGGCGCATGTTGTTCGCCAGCGATTGTTCGATGATTTTACCGATCGCTATTTCCCCGGCAATGCACCCCAACTGGCTACCCAGCCGACCGCCCATGTGCATGGACTGGCGCTGAGCGGCCATTACATCAGCAGTCGCGTCTCACAGACCAATTTTCTGAGGGCGCTGAACCTGCTCGGTGGAACCACTGTCGCGCTCAATTCGGACGACACCATCACCGTTGCCGCGCTGACGGACACCGCCAGCGTTCCCAAGCGCTGGCGCGAGGTTGCCCCTTGGCAATGGCAGGAGGTCGGCGGTAGCGACCGGCTTGGCGCGCTGGTGCGGGATGGCCGGGTGGCGATGTTTGCGCCTGCCGCCTTCGCACCGATCATTGAATTCGTGCCCGCGCCCTGGGCAATGAACGCGGGGTGGATAGTGCCGGTCGCCGGTATCGCGTTGGTGGTGCTGCTGCTGACGGCAATGTCTTGGCCGATCGTTGCGCTGACGCGGCGCAGTTACAATTACAAATCTGCGCTCGGTGGGCGAGACTTGAGACTGCACTGCGCCAGCCGCCTGACCGCCTGGGCTATCCTGGCGGTCTATGCCGGGTGGCTGGGGCTGGTCCTGGTGATGACGACGGCTGCCAATGCATTCGACGGTCGGCTCGATGGCTGGATCCGGGCGTTGCAGGTTGTACTGGTCCTGGGCATTGTCGGGACCATATTGACTGTATGGAATGCCGCTACGGTGGTTGCTCGTCCGGGTCGGCACTGGCTGGTCTCGGGATGGACGGTGTTGTTGGCGCTTTCAGCATTGTTCATGATCTGGCTGGCGCTCGATGTCAGGCTGCTGACTGCAGGGCTGAATTATTGATGGCGCTGCGGCGGGCAGTTGTTGCCGTCGCGGCATTGACGGTCATGACTGCGCCCAGCCACGCGCAGACTTACGACGCGCGGGTCGCAAAAATCCTGCGCGCAACCCCGCTGATCGACGGCCATAACGACTGGGCCGAGGCGCTGCGCGAGCGCGAGCGCGACGCCCGCTGGACTCTCGATCTGCGCAGCGGCCTGGGCCAGCACACGCCGCCCTACAACACCGACATTGCCCGGCTGCGGCGCGGCATGGTCGGGGGCCAGTTCTGGTCTGTATTCGTCTCGGCGGACCTGCCCGGCCCCACGCAAGTCGAACAGACGCTCGATCAGATCGAACTGATCAACGATATTGTCCGCCGTTATCCGGACACCTTTGCGCTGGCCCGCACAGCCGCCGACGTGCGCCGCATCCACGCCGGCGGCCGCATCGCTTCAATGATCGGAGTAGAAGGCGGTGGCCAGATCGACCTCGATTTGGCGGTGCTGCGCGCCTATCATGCGCTGGGCGCCGGTTATCTGACGCTGACCCATGTCAAGACGCTCGAATGGGCGGATTCGGCAACCGATACCCCCGTCCACGGCGGCCTGACCCCGTTTGGCGTCGCGGTGGTGCATGAGCTCAATCGGCTGGGGATGCTGGTCGATCTGGCGCATGTCAGCGAGGGAACGATGCGCGATGCCTTGCGCGTTTCTCGTGCGCCGGTAATATTTTCGCATTCAAGCGCGCGGGCGCTCGACGATCATCCGCGCAATGTCTCGGACGACGTGCTGAAGCTGGTCGCGGCCAACGGCGGCGTCGTCATGGTCAATTTTGCCGAGGTCTACATCTCGGACGGCTACCGGCGCTGGGCCGCCGAGCAGGATGCCGAAAAGGCCCGGCTGGGCACCCCGCCCTATGGCGGGCTATACATCGGCCAGCCTGACAAGGCAGCCGCGGCGCTGGCGCAATGGCAGTATGACCACCCCGCGCCGCCGGTCACTCTGGCGCAAGTTGCCGACCATATCGACCATATCGCCAAGGTAGCCGGGGCGGATCACGTCGGCATCGGCTCCGATTTTGATGGCGTCGGCAATGCGTTGCCCATGGGGCTTTCAGGCGTCGATAGCTATCCGGCACTGTTGACTGAGTTGCTGCGCCGGGGCTGGAGCGATGCCGACGTCGCCAAGCTTGCCGGGGCCAACGTGCTGCGGGTGATGACGCAGGCCGAGCAGGTGGCGGCAACCATGGCCAGCGAAGCGCCGGTCAACGCCACCGAGCCGATGCTCGACGCCAAGCAATGATGGCTCGCGCCGGCGTCGCTGGTGCCTCTTGGTTCCAGCGCTTCGTGCTGCCGGGGCTCGCTTTCAAGGCGGTGGTGATCGGCGGCGGCTATGCCACCGGGCGCGAACTGGCCGAGTTTTTCCTGGCCAGCGGCCCCTGGGGTGGGCTGGCGGCGGCAGTGCTGGCAATGGGGCTGTGGAGTCTGATCTGCGCGGCGACCTTCCGCCTGGCCGTGGTTTCGCGCGCTTACGACTACCGACAGTTTTTCATGGTGCTGCTCGGTCGTTGGTGGTTCTTGTTTGAGATCGCCTACACGCTGTTCATCATCGTCATCCTGGCGGTTTATGGCGCGGCGGCAGGCGCGATCGGGCAGGCGTTGTTCGGTTGGCTGCCCCTGGCAGGCGCCATGTTGCTGGCAAGCGCAATCGCGCTGTTTGCGTGCTTGGGTAATCGTTCCGTAGAGGCGCTATTCAAATGGGTGTCGATCCTGCTGTATTGTGTCTACGCCGCATTTCTGGTGCTGACTCTGGCGCGCTTTGGTGGCGCGATCGGCGCACATTTTGGCAAGCTGGCGCTGCCGCCCCATTGGTGGGCGGGCGGCATCGCCTATGCCAGTTACAATGTGGTTGGCGCGGTGGTTATCCTGCCCGTCCTGCGGCATTTGACCAGCCCGCGCGATGCGCTTTGGGCGGGGGTCATTGCCGGGCCGCTCGCGATGGCGCCCGCCATCGCCTTTTTCATCGCAATGACCGCCTTTTATCCTGCGATCGCCGCGGCGCCGCTACCGTCGGAGATGGTGCTGCGCGCGCTCAACCTGCCGTTATTTCACCTTGCGTTTCAGCTGATGATCTTCCTGGCGTTACTGGAAAGCGGCACCGGCGCAGTGCACGCGGTCAATGAGCGGCTGGCTGCGGTATGGCGCTTGCGCCGGGCCAGCGATCTGCCGATCAAGTGGCGCGTCGCGGCGACGGTCGTGATCCTGCTCGCCTGCGTGTTCCTCGCCGATCGTATTGGCTTGGTGTCGCTTATCGCGGGCGGGTACCGGCTGCTTGCTGGTGTGATGCTTGCCCTGTTTGTCGCGCCCCTGTTTGCGCGGTTCATTATCAGCAATTGGCACCGGACATCCTGGCGCCGGACAGCCAGACGCGGACCGGGCGCTACAGCATGATGAAGTATGGTTCCAGCGCACCCCTGCCGCGTTGATCCGCTGATCTAGGACACAGGGTGCGGCGATCCTGTCGCAGCGCACGGCGGCGACAGATATCACTGCCTTTCAATTAATGGTGCTGTCATGTCTGGACGGCGCCCTGCGATCAAGGGTGATTTTGGGATTTGGGACGGTCGGGGGTGCGGTCATGTCTCCGGCCTTTGATTGTGGGGTTTATCCAC
>JANXUK010000106.1 GCA_025356275.1 Sphingomonadales bacterium
GGATTTTATGATTTTGACATTCGAAAGCACCCTTTGCCGCAAGCGGAACTCGAATGTCAAAATCAATCCACTAGACGAAGCCGACGTTGGTTCCCAGCGTGCTGCCGGCGTAATTGCCGATATTGGGCAAGACCGTCGACAGGTCGCTCGCTCCCACACCGAACCACGATGCGATCGTCGCGCCATATTGGTCGACCGACATTGTCGGGATAAGGCGACCCTGGCCGATATCATCCGGGCCTCCATTGGCGAGCGTCGGGTTCGTGCCGTAATACCTGCCGCCCCTGACCGCGCCGCCCAGCACGAAATGCATCGATCCCCAGCCATGATCGGTGCCGGTATTGTTCGCGGTGAGCGCGCGCCCGAAATCCGATGCGGTGAATGTCGTCACCTGCGATGAAATGCCCAGTTCGACGGTCGTATCGTAAAACGCCCGCAGCGCATCTGCCAGGTTCTGCATCAGCGTCGGATGCACCGTCACCAACGAGGCGTGGGTATCGAAATTGCCGGTTGAAACGAAAAACACCTGCCGCTTTGCGCCCAATTGGCTACCGACTGAAATTAGCCGGGCAACCTCCTGCAATTGCGCGCCCAGCGAACTGCCTGCGTCGACCGCTGCGGGGAACGGTGTGTTCGTGACAGGCGCCGCCGTCAGCGCGGCGGATACCTGCGTATACAGATTGAGCGCGCGCGTGCCGACCTGGCCCAGCACTGCCTCGAACTGATGCGACCCGCCGCCGGTGATCAGCGATTGCAGCAATGTGCCCGCCTGAGCGGAACCTTGCAGGCTGCCCCGTGCATTCAGCGCGATCGGGCCGGCCGGGGTGATCGAATATTGCACCGCCGCCTTGCCCGTCAGGAACACCGCATTGCCGGTGAGGTTGATACAGGTCAGCGTCGCTGTGCCATTGCCCGATTGCAGTAGATCGCCGATCCGCCCGCCCCAGCCCGATGCCGCCCCCTCGGGCGATGACGCCTGCCAATAGGATTGCTGATCATTGTGCGACAGCAATTTTGGCGGCAGCGGCACGGCGTTCGTGGTGTACTGCGCCTTGGTGGTTGGCTGGATGAGCGTGCCGAGGTTCAGCATCACCGCCATCTTGCCCGCGTTAAAGATCGGCAGCAATTTGCCCAATTCGGGCGCCAAGGCATATTGCGCGCTGTTGGGCAGCGGGGTCGAAGGGCTCAGGACAGTGCTGGTCAGTTGCGCTTGCGAATAACCAAGCGTGGGACGCTGGGTATTATACACCGCGTATTGGGCGTTGTCGTAAGGCACCAGCGTATTGGCGTAATCATTGCCGCCATACAGGAACACGCAGACGATCGCCTTGTAGTCGGAAGCGGTGGCAGCCGCCGCCTCGCCGATCGCGGCAAGGTTCATCACGAACGGCGTTGCCGCACCGGCGATGGACAGGGCAGAAGCGCGGCTGAGGAAAGCGCGGCGTGATACGTCGGTGGTCATGCTCCGGCTCCTTAACGCAGCACAAGATATTCGGGCGACGCCATCACCAGCACGATTGCGGCATAGATGCGATTGGCCAGCCCCGCAGGCGTTGTTGCGACAATCGTATCAAGCGCGGTTTTCATGCTCGCAATCGTCGCCGCGCTGATCTGGTTCGCCGCCAGCACCAGGTTCAGTTCGTTGAGAAGTGCCTGGCTGTCGGTACCAATTTCGGTCAGCGACGTGTAATCCGGTTTGGCTTCGCCGGCGCCGGCAGCGATAACTGTCTGCATGTAATTGATATAGGAAATCAACGAAGGTTCGTTGGTTATCTGGAATTCGGGTGCGACCATGCCGCTGGCCGAAACGCTGGTGCCGGGCGGGGTGTAGCCGGGCCTGAACCAGTTGAATACCGAGGGCGCATGGCCCGGGCTTTCCCCGATGCGATTGGCGGACGATGACGTATTGCCAAAGGGCCACAAGTTGGTCGGCGAGGTGACATTGAAGGCCCGTGCCCATTGCACCAGCCGCACCACAGGCTCGCGCAATTTGCCGAAAGTGGTGCTGGCGGTCTGGGTATCGTCGCGCGCTTCGGGGTCGGTCAGGATAGCGCGGATCACCGCCTTCATGTCGCCGCGCAGGCCGCTGCCATTATTGACGAAGATCGCCGCGACCCGCCCGACATAGGCCGGCGAAGGATTGCTGGTGACCATATGCTGGATCAGCTGTTTGGTAACGAAGGGTGCTGTGTTGGCATGATTGAACAGCCCGTCGAGCAGCAGCTTGCGCGAAGTCGGCCCATCACTGCCAGCCGGGATGCTGATCCCCAGCGGGCTCGATGGGCCGGCCTCATGCGTGCTGGCGTTAACGATCATCGGCAGTTGCATGCGATTGGGCGTGGTGTTGTCGCTGTTGGCAAAGGTATAGCCGGTCCAAACCCGCGCGCCCTGCGAGACATCGGTCTGGGTGTAGGTCGGCACCGGATTGCCTCCGGACAATACCTGGGTACCATCGATGTTGAGCTGATACAGCCCGATGGTGAACAGCTGCATCGATTCGCGCGCATAATTCTCGTCGGGGATCGAGCCGCTGGCATTCGCCTTCACACTGCCGAGGTAGGTGAGATACAGCCCCATACCGACGCTGGTCGAGACCGCGTCCATAAGGTCGCGGTAATTGCCGAACGCATTGTCCCACAACACGTCGAGATACGCCGCCATGACGAATGTCCGCCAGCTGGAGGCAAAACCGTCAATCCCGACAACCCATTGGTTGAGCAATGCCAGACCGACGCGCTGGCGCAGCTGATCGGCGCTGCCCATCAATTGCGCCCAGCCCATCGCCTCGAATCCGGCGGTACCGTTGACATTCGCAGCGACATTATAGCCGTTCGCCACCAGAAAATCCCAGAACTTCTGTGGCCGGGCCATGGCGAACTGCGCCGTGATCCAGCTGTCGACGCTGGTCGCCGCGCCGAGGCTGGTGATGTCGGCGTGGCTATAGCCCACCGTCGCCTGACCGAAAAAGCGCGATGCCTGCGGCGCCGTCAAGGTAACTACCGGAACAGGTGTCGGGGTTGGGGTAGGTGTGGGCGTCGATCCGCCGCCGCCGCAGGCATCGAGCAGCAATGTGCCCGCCGCAGCCATGCCCGCACGGATCGGCAGATTAGCAGTGGTGGAAAAGGCGCGCACGTCCGGCTCGCCGGCGTCATCCTCGGCAGCCAAAGCGCCGCATGTCGATCCGTCGGGCGTCTGCATACACATCTTCTCTCTCTGAACGAGAATCAAATGAAGCTGCCCCACTGCGTTCAGAGCTACGCCCTGATGATGGGCCGTGTCAAAGCCCAATGCACCAACGGCATGCGTAAGCCGCGTTGCGCAAAATCTGCATGGTGGAAACGTTTGGCCTCTGAAAGCATTCCATGGCCATGCAACCATCCATCGCCTTTGTCAGAGCGGGCCCACCACCATCTATAGTCTGCACGAGTTGTTCAATCACGCGTCCCCTTCACCGTTACGATATTTGAGGAGCAACCCGGCGGTGGCCGGGGGACACGTGATGACGATGATGTCACGTAAGGGATTGTGGTCCGACGCCGATTTCTATGGCCCGCTTCCCTACGAGTCACTGTCGATTTGCACAGCGGAAGCGATCGAACAACTCATCGCAACCTGGCCCGGCGATCTGCTCGATCGGCATTTGCGCTGTTCAAGCAGGAGCTTGTCCTGTGCGATCCCGATTATGCGGATAGCGACTGCTGAGCCGAGGTCTACCAGAGGGACAAATCGAGAGGAATTTCGTTCGCCTTAATTGCCGCCCTTGATCTGCTGAACCAGGTTTTGCGTGAGATTGACGCTTAGCCGCAGGCCGATCACCATGGCGCTGGCGATTGCGGGATCGCCATTGGGCCGGTGCACATATTGCAAGTCGGGTTGCACGGTCAGCCAATCCCGGGCCTGCACGCGGTAGGTGACTTCGATCGTGGTTTCGGCGCGCTTTGCCGGCAGTGCGTTGAGGGGAAGGCCGGGTTCATCGAGCACCGCATGATTGACCGAAATGCCCGCCTGATCTTCGGCGCGCCCCTTGAACAACCCGGTGGCGACCAATCCAAATCCCGCATAGCCCGCCTCGCGCTCCACCACCGGATCGCTCAGCCCCAACCGGACCCAGCCCGACACATTTCGCCCGGTCGCACCGCCGACAATCTGACCTTCGATCAAACCATAAAACCCGCGCATCCTGGCCGTTTGCTGGGGATTGCCTTGTGGGTCGCGGCGGTGCAGCGCATCGAAATCGGCGGTGTAATGCCAGCCGCCGACCAGCGCACGCAGGCCCGACGCGCCAACATGCTCTGCCTGCAGCACGATCAGCGCCCCGGTTCGCGCCGATATATGGAGCGCCACAAAGTCATTGGGATGGAGGTCCGATCCGGCCAGCCCATTGAACAACCCCGCCCGGAGCGTCCAGGTGTCGCCCGGCTTGGCAAACCCGCTCAGCGCCAGCGTAGTCGTCGGGTAGACCGAAGGGCCGTTGAGCCCCGAATGACCAAATTCCGGACCAATGCCATCGCTGCTGTTGATGAAAAGCCCGGCGACCTGCTGGGTGTCAAAATCGACATTGAGGTCGGTGAAACCAAATTTTACGCCAAACTTGCCATCCAGCGACTGCCGCGCCAACCACAATTCATAAAGCCGGAATGCGTTGGGGGCCTCGATATTGTCAACGCCCTGGGCATCGCCGACATTGTCGCCGCTGATATGGCCACCCTTGGCATATTGCAGGCTGGCCTGACCCGACCACCCAGGCATGCTGCCGGCGGAACCATCGAAGGTGGCAGACAGGTTGGTCTTGGTCAGGATTTTGACCCCGCGCGTCACACCGCCCGCCACATCGGCCAAAGCATCGGCGGTGACCGCGGCAGAAAAGCTGAACGGCCCACTGGAGGTGAAACTGGGCGGAGGTGGCGGTGGCTGATTGGGCGCGCCCGGCGACGCAGGCGTGGTTGCAGCAGGCATAGAAGGGCTGGCTTGAGCGACCGATGCCGGCGCCGACGGGGACGGGGCCGCGTCCTGCGCGAACACCGGATGCGCCCCCGCCATAGCCAGTGCGGCACCCAGCGCGGCGCAGACCAGACCAATGCGCGGCCTCATGCCCGCGGCGTTGGCTTTTGCCCGGCCCGCGGCGTTGTTTTTTGCCCGGCCGGCGGCGTTGTTTTTTGCCCGGCCGGCGGCGTTGTTTTTTGCCCGGCCGGCGGCGTTGTTTTTTGCCCGGCCGGCGGCGTTGTTTTTTGCCGAGTCGTCGCCGGCTTTGCCGCTAACAATTCAGCCAGTTCGCGGACCGCCTTGCTCAGCTCCAGCACTTCCTGGTCGCGCAAATCGTCGAGCTTGTGGTGCAGCAGCTCGATCTCCAGCTCAGCCTTGATATTGATGCGGTAATCGTTCTCGGCCGCCTTGCGGTCGATGTCCTGCTGGCGGTTCTGGCTCATCATGATGATTGGCGCGGCGTAGGCGGCCTGAAACGACAGTGCCAGATTGAGCAAAATAAAGGGATAGGGGTCCCACGCCTTGATCCAGCCAACGATATTCAGCACGACCCAGATCGCGAGAATGCCCGACTGGACTATGATGAAAGTCCATGAACCCATCATTTCAGCAACCGTGTCCGCGACACGCTGGCCCGCAGTCAACCTTTCCCCGGTCGCCACCTCTTTTGCTTCCTGCCGCGCATCGCGGCGCAATTGCCGCAACTCCTTAAGCAGCACATGCTCTTTCTCGTGAATTTCATGGGCGTGATCCCATAGCGCGGACGCGGGAGGCGCTGGCGTCGCGGTTGTTTTATCGTCTTTCACCTGTTTCTCCCTTATGGTCTGGCGTATCGTGTATACATGCTTGTTGGAATTTGGTCCCAGCGCGCAGTTTGGATCGGGAATAGGGATCAGCGTGCGCAGGTCTGACAATGGGCAATGCGCTGAGATTACCGGACGGCGCATTGATACGTCGACCCATGAAGATTGGAAGTGTGCAATGTCATATAGATTGCGGTTAGCCACGTCCAATGTGCTGACATGCGCCGCTTTATTTACAACGCTGGCGACAAGCGCGGGCTGCGCGTCGCCGGTTGGTCCGGGCGGTAGCGCGGCGGCGGCAACCAACACAGGCCTGACCGGCGCCAATGTGGCGCGTCCATCGCCCCGGATCGAAACGCATGCCTCGGCCGGTTTCCGGCTTTATCGGGCGGGTTACCGGCTGATGGGGCATGGGGCGTTGGTCAGTGTGCAGATCTGCCGGCTGCCGTTCTGGGCCGGCCCCGGCCCCGGCTATGTGCGCGTCGAGACGCTGGATAGTGCCGGGGCGATCAGCGAAAGCCACCAGGCCAGACCGCCCCGGCTGGGCATGCGGTCCGGCAACAATTGCGCTTCGGCCTCCCTGCGGCTGGACCGGGTGCCAGACTATGGTGACACGGTGAAGCTTTGCACCTTGCGGGGGAACGGATCGTGTCCGTAGATGAAAATGGCAGTCCGCGCGACGCCACCGATTTTGCTGAATTGCCCGCTCATCTGAGCGCGATCGGCCAATTGATCGACAAGCTGCACGATCGGCATGAGAAAAACGCTTCGCGCACCCAGCGCATAGTGGAGCGTATGACACGTGGCGTAGCCTCCCCGCGCACGCTGCTATGGATGTTCGGCGTTTCGGCGCTTTGGATCCTCGCCAATCTTGGCATGCGGTATTTTGGAGCGGCGCCGCCCGATCCGCCCCCGTTTGACGGTCTGCAAGGCGCGTTGACTTTGGTTTCGGTCATGCTGACCTGCATGATCCTTACCACGCAAACGCGCGCTGATCTTCTAGCAGGCCTGCGGGCGCAGCTGACGCTGGAATTGGCCATGCTGTCCGAACACAAGAATGCCAAGACCATTGCACTGTTGGAGGAATTCCGTCGGGACAGCGCAGACCTGCCCGACCGCACCGATGAAACAGCAGCAGCGATGGCAAATTCGACGGACGGGAATGCGGTCCTGGACTTGGTGCTGGAAAGGGCGGGGGGAAACGGTGGCTTGCCGGATGATTGACGGCCACGCTGCACCTGTCTGGCTGCAACTTCTGGGGTCGGCGATCAGTCGCTCGCTGTCCGTCCACAATGCAGCAGCCAAGGCCGCGTCCTGCGCCAGCAGGGATGGGGCTGATGCCGCAGGCTGACGCCCTTGACCGCGTAATATTCACCGCGTGCATGAGCATAGGCGCCGCACAGCATAAGATTTGCCAGGTATTCGCCAGACCGTGCTGGCGTGACAATGATCGCGACATCCGCCACCGAGCTCTCGATCTACGGCTGATCGCACTGCCTTAACGGCCACCGCGCTGCCCGACGCGCCGCCGATGGGTCTGTACCTAGCGCATGACCAAGTAACTGACGCCATGTTCCGGCCCGATATTGACAATGTCGATGCGAAACCGGATCGTCCACAACGGGATCCACGCGCAATGGGTCAAACCGGGCTCTTCGCATTAGTTACGGCCCTGATCGTCGCTGACCTTGACCCGAAATATCGCCCGATCAAGCGGGGCCAGCGCTATCTAGGCCTGCTGCCCGCCCATGAAAACTTGCTCGAAATGCGCAGTCCCACCGATATCCAGCGCAATCGGGCGATAGGCCGGGCCCAGCGCGCGACCGCGATACGGCAGGGGCGCAGCCTCACCTTGGCTCCATTTCACGCCGAGATTCTCGCCTTCCACAGGATTGGCGCCCCGGTGCTTATGCTGAGCCGCATAGCGGATAAGCGCTGTGACTGTGCGCTGAAAAGAATCGTCGTCACCATTGCCCGCCAATAGCGAGTCCGGCGGCCACGGACTGGCCTTGCAATGGTGGGGGTGATTGCGACGCGGTACGGGCTTTACGCGCGGGTCGGTCGCTAGCGATCGATCAACACGAAGGGTGCCCAAACCGCCGGGTTTGTCTGCACAGGGATTGGCGACGGATAAGTGGATCGTCTACCGGTTGCTTTCTCGAATTGCCGGTATGGGGGTCCTGCAGGGAGGGCGTAGCCCGACCGGAGTGATGCCCAAAATCGGCGGCCGGATTCATGCTGCCATCGCCAGGGGCAGGTTGTCAAAATACGTTTGATCAGGCGTTTTCCCGCCCAGGCTCGAGTGCGGCCTGCGGCTGTTGTAGAAGCTCAGATACCGGCCAAGTAAGCCTCTTGCCTCGCTGACCGCGCCATAGGCGCGCAGATAGACCTCCTCGTATTTGACCGGAGCACAGGCGCTCGACGATGAAATTGTCGCGCCATACCCCCCGGCCGTCCATGCGACACGCGATCTTCTCGCGCAGTAGCACGCTGGTGAACGCCATGCTCGTGAACTGGCTGCCCTGAACGGTGTTGAATATCTCTGGCTTGCCATAGCGCGCCAGCGCTTCTTCCAGAACCTCGA
>JANXUK010000126.1 GCA_025356275.1 Sphingomonadales bacterium
AATGCCGCTCCGTCAAAATCACCCCGCAAGCCAATCGCCGATCCCATAGACACGCCCTCCAAATGCAGGGCGCCATTGATTCAGACTTTTGCGGCTTTGGGAATCCCTCTCGTGAGTCACCCTCACCGCAGGTTGGTATAACACGCTCAGGGAT
The DNA here is from genome assembly GCA_025356275.1 of Sphingomonadales bacterium. Classification (GTDB taxonomy): domain Bacteria; phylum Pseudomonadota; class Alphaproteobacteria; order Sphingomonadales; family Sphingomonadaceae; genus Novosphingobium. The sequence continues at coordinate 155 of JANXUK010000126.1, forward strand.
GCGCGCGCAGCCGGGCGGCAGCCCACGCCGCCATGCCCGGCTCGGTTATGCCAAAGGCCTGCGGCGGGAGCTGCCCCGCAAACCCGACCAGCTCCGCCCCGTCCATCACCCGCATCCTCTGGCGCAGCGGGCCGATCTGGTGCGGCGCATGATCGAGCAGCGATTGCCCGTCCACCGGATAAGCCGCGTCGAGATAGACCCTGTGCCCGGTGCGATTCGCCGCCCGGTCCGCCGCCCCGGTGATCACCATCCCGCCATAGGAATGCCCCACCAATATCGCGCCGCGCAGATCCTCGACTTCCAGCAGGCTGGCGATATCGGTGATATGCGTGTCCAGGTTGACCCCGGGGTGCAGCAGATGCTCCCGCTCACCCAGCCCGGTCAGCGAGGGCGCATAGACGATGTGCCCGGCGCGCATCAGCCGGCGCGCCACCGCCTGATAACACCAGCCGCCGTGATGCCCGCCGTGCACCAGCACGAATATCGACATATTGCTGCGCTCCTGTTGCGGGGTGCTTGCCACAGCCGGGTGAGGCGGTAAACTCGGGCACATTCCAAAGGGAGCCAGCGCCATGTTCAGCCACGTTTTTGTAGGCAGCAACGATCTTGCCAAATCCAAGACCTTCTATGACGCCTGCTTCGGTGCGATCGGCGGCAAGCCGGGCGTCCTCGATGGCAAAGGCCGGCTGGTCTATAGCCACAATGGCGGAATGTTCATGGCCTGCAAACCGATCGACGGTGCGCCCGCGACCCCGGCCAATGGCGGCACCATCGGCTTTGCCATCCCCGAGCCTGCGCAGATCGACGCCTGGCACGCCGCCGGCGTCGCGGCGGGCGGCGCCACTTGCGAGGATCCGCCGGGGGTGCGGACCGGGCCGCTGGGCGCGCTCTACCTCGCCTATCTGCGCGATCCCGATGGCAACAAGCTTTGCGGGCTTTACGTGATGCCCAAATGAGTGCCGCGCTCCGCGTCGCGCGTGATGGCAGCGCGGCGCGGGCACAGCGGCAGTGGGTGGGCGAGGCAGCGGTCGCGCTGGAGTTTAACGGGCTTGCCTATGCTGTGATGATGGCGACGCCGGCCGACCTTGAGGATTTCGCCGCCGGCTTTGCGCTGAACGAAGGTTTGGTGGCGGACATCGCCGGGATCGGCGCGGTCACCGTGGCCGAGATCGACACTGCCGAGAGCCAGGGCTGGATCATCCGCGCGCAGCTGGCCGGCCTCGGTATCGAGCGGCTGGGTGAGCGGGTGCGAGCGCGTGTGGCCGAATCCTCCTGCGGGCTTTGTGGGGTCGAGAACCTCGCGGCGGTATCGCGCCCGTTGCCAATGGTCGCGGCGCATCGAGCCATAGCGGCAGAGGAGATCTTTGCCGCTCTGGCCGCGCTGCCCGCGCACCAGCCGCTGAGCCAGGCGACCGGCGCCGCGCATGCCGCAGCCTTCGCCGATCCGTCGGGCGCGCTAGTGCGCGTGCGCGAGGATGTCGGGCGGCACAATGCGCTCGACAAGCTGGTCGGCGCGATGGCGCGGGCGGGTAAGTCTATGGACGCGGGCTTCGTCCTCTCCACCGCGCGGTGCAGCTATGAGATCGTTGAGAAGGCGGTGCGCGCCGGGGCCACCACGCTGGTCACCATCTCGCTGCCGACCAGCCTCGCGGTCAGCCGTGCCCGTGCCGCCGGGCTCAGCCTGTGGGTGCTGGCCCGCGATGACAGCGTGCTGTTGGTCCATGACGGCAGCCAAAAGCGCGTTTTCCACCCTTAACGCCGCGCTATCGGGTGGACGGCGGGCCCCCGGCTGGGGCATGGCAGCGCGATGTGGCAGCTTTATCACTTCCCGCTATGCCCGTTCAGCCGCAAGGTCCGCCTGCTGCTCAGCGAAAAGGGCATCGGCTATGAGTTGTGGCGCGAAAATCCATGGGAAGGCCGCGACGAATTCCGTGCGATGAACCCGGCTGGCCACACCCCGGTGCTCCGCAATGAGGAGCGCGACATCACCTTGGCGGACAGCCGGGCGATTTGCGAATATTTCGAGGAGACGTCGGACAAACAGCCGATGATCAACGGCACCGCCGCCGGGCGCGCCGAAATCCGCCGGCTGGTCGCGCTGTTCGATGAGAATTTCCACAGCGATGTCACCGGGCCGCTGCTGTATGAGCGGATGAAGAAGCGGTTGGTCCTGCGCCAGTCGCCCGATTCCAAGGCGCTGCGCGAGGCGATGCGGCTGGCGCATGAGCATCTGTATTACATCGATTATCTGCTCGATCACCGCCCCTGGCTGGCAGGCCCGACGATGAGCCTGGCCGATCTTGCCGCCGCCGCGCAGATCTCGGTCGCGGATTATCTGGGCGGGCTCGATTGGGCCGGGCACGATCAGGCGCGCGCGTGGTATTCGGTGTTCAAGAGCCGGCCCAGCTTCCGGCCATTGTTGACCGAGCGGATGGACGTGATCCAGCCGCCGGAGCATTATGCCGATGTGAATGCGTGATGCAGCGCGGCCGGATTTTCAAACTCACCGGCTGGGGCGTAACGGCGCTGGTCACGCTGTTCATGCTGCGCGATATCGCCACCGATCTTCAGCAATCGCCGTGGGCGATTCAGGCCAATGCGGGGCTCGGCATTCCGGCGAATATAGTGTTGCCGATAGGGCTGAGCGGGCTGGCCGCGACGCTGCTTTATGCCTTTCCGCGCACCGCCGTTCTGGGGGCGATCCTGCTGACCGGGTTTTTTGGCGGCGCCTGCGTCATCCATTTGCGGATCCATGGCGCGGCGGATGACATTGCGGAGAATGTCATGCTCGGCGTGCTGGCCTGGAGTGGGTTGTGGCTGCGCGATCCGCACCTGCGCCGGTTGCTGCCGTTTCGCAGAGGCTGATCAGCCGGCCTTGGCCTGCGCACCGAAGCGTCCCTGAACCCGGAACCGCATCAGCCACCGCACGAGAAACAGCTCCAGCGGGCGCGGCTCGACCCCCAGATCGGCGATCCCCGGCAGCGCGCCCGACGCTATGTTGCCAGCCTTGAGAAGCAGCCACTGCGCCCGCGTGATCGGCGCGCCCGGGAGCCACCCGGTCGCCCCCGCGATCAGCGCCGACACTGGATCGGGCAGCGGCACCAATACCGGCTTGCGCCCCGCCGCCGCCGCAATCCGCCGATTGATGTCCAGCATGGTCAGCACTTCCGGTCCGGCAATCTCGTAAATTCGCCTGCCGTGCGCGCGCGGATCGGCCAAGGCATTGCCCGCCGCGATCGCCGCATCATCGACGAACAGTGGCTGCAACTTCGCCTCCGGCCCGAACACCGGCAGCACCGGCAGCGCGCCCGCCAGCCCGGCGAACATATTGACGAAATGGTCATCTGGTCCGAACAGGATCGACGGGCGCAGCACGGTCGCGCCCGGAAACGCGGCCAGCACCGCCGCCTCACCCACACCCTTGCTCTGCGCATAACCTATCGTGGATTCGGCATCCGCACCGATCGCCGAGATATGGACAAAAGCCTTCGCCCCGGCCGCTGCTGCCGCCGCCGCGATCGCCCCGGCGCCCCTGCCCTGCACCGCATCGAGATCGCCAGCAAACGCGCCGACCAGATTGATCACCCCATGCGCGCCAGCCACCGCCGCCGCCAGCGACCCCGCGCCGCGCATCTTGCCGGTCACGTCGAGCCGCACCAGCTGAACCTGCCCCAGATTGCCCAATGTTTTCAGCGCAAACCCACGCTCGACATTGCGGCTGGCAATGCGCAGCCGCGCGCCGCGCGCCAGCAGCTCCTGCGCCAGATGCCGCCCAAAAAAGCCGCTCCCGCCGATCAGAACCACCAATTTGTCACGCAGGCGGTCATCGGATCTGGCATCGGGTCTGGCATCGGGTCTGGCCATGGGAAACCTCGTCATTGCCGGGAATTGGCGGGCTTTCCTTGGCACAGGGCCGGCGTCCGGCGCAATAGGTGCTGTCGCACGGACACGTCGCGTCGGCAAGTCGCTCGGCCTGGCAATCGCTCTTGCCCCCCGGCGCCCCCGACGCTAGGGCCCGCGCCATGCTTAGCAATCTGCAACAACAGCCCGCCGACGCGCTTCTGGCGCTGATCAAGCTCCACAACGACGATCCGCGCACCAGCAAGATCGACCTCGGCGTCGGCGTCTATCGCACTGGCCAAGGCGATACGCCGGTGTTCGGCGCGATCAAGGCCGCCGAAAAGCGCTTGCTCGAAACGCAAAATTCCAAGGCCTATCTGGGGCCGGAGGGCGATATGGGCTTTGTCCATGCGCTGATGCCTTATGTCTTCGGCAAGGCTGATCCGACGATGCAGGGCCGGATCGAGGGCATGCAGACCCCGGGCGGGACCGGCGCGGTGCGCCTCGCGCTGGGGCTGGCCAAGCGTGCTGGAGTGCAGCGGATATGGATGGGTGTGCCCAGCTGGCCCAACCACGCGCAGATCATCGCCGATCTCGGCCTGGAGCTGAAGACCTTCGCGCATAGCGCCGCCGATGGTGTCGCCGACATGGCGGCACTGCGCGGCGTTCTCGGCCAGGTCGCGCCGGGCGATGCGGTGCTGCTGCATGGCTGCTGCCACAACCCCACCGGTATCGATTACACCAATGCCGATTGGGACGAGATCGGCCCGGCCATCGCGGCATCGGGCGTGCTGCCGATCCTCGATCTTGCCTATCAGGGCCTCGGCGCCGGGATGGAGGAGGACGCCTATGGCATCCGCCGCGTGCTCTCTGCGGTGCCCGAGGCGTTGATCGCGTATAGTTGCGACAAGAATTTCGGCCTGTACCGCGACCGGGTCGGCGCGGTCTATGTGATGATGGCCGAGGCCGCGCAGGTCGCCGCCGCGCTGTCCAATGGCCACGCGCTGGCCCGCGCCGCATGGTCGATGCCGCCCGATCACGGCGCCGCTGCCGTTCGCCTGATCCTTGAGGACCCGGCGCTGGTCGCCGATTGGCTGGGCGAGCTGGATATGATGCGCGGGCGCATGGCGCAGGTTCGCGCTCGGCTGGGCGCTGCCGGCAAGGCGGGCGCAGTCGATCTGACTCTGCTGGGGGCACAGCACGGCCTGTTCTCGATCGTGCCGCTGACCCCGGCGCAGATCCTGATCATGCGCGAGAAGCATGGGATCTATATGGCGGGTTCGGGGCGGATCAATATCGCCGGGCTGACGATGGGCAATATCGACGCCTTCATCGCCGCCGTGGCCGAGGTTAGCGCCTAAACGTCAGCGGCTAGAGCATTGTGCCAAAAAGTGGGTACCGGTTTTTGGCAATAAACGATGCGAAAACAAGGGCTCTAGAGCAAGATGCGATTCTGCTTTATCGCATCTTGCTCTAGATACGCAGCCGCAACCTCGCGGTGAGCCCCAGCACGCTGCCGGCGATATCGCGCCGGTTGGTCAGGGTCAGCGTGCCGCCATGCTGCTCGGCAATCGCGCGTGCCAGCGTCAGGCCGAGGCCCGCGCCCCCGGTCTCCGAATTGCGCGAGGGGTCGCCCCGCGTGAACGGCTCCATCATCCGCGCGATATCGCCCTGTGGTATGCCGGGGCCATTGTCGTCGATGGTGACCACCGCCCAGCCCGTATCGTCGCGCACCAGCGCCACCGCCGCCGCCCCGCCATAGCGCAGCGCATTGCCGACCAGGTTGCGGATCGCACGGCGCAGCCAGGTGGCGCGCGCGTTCAAAACGATACGCGGCGCCGGCGCCAGTGTGACATTTTCGCCCATATCCTCATAATCCTCGACAACCGAGGCGAGCAGCGCCGACAGCTCGGTCGGTTCGCGCGGGTCAGTGGGCTGACCGACCCGGGCCAGCGACAATATATCGTCGAGCGAGCGCGTGATGTCCTCGATTGTGCGCGCCATCCGGCCGCGTTCGACACCATCCTCGACCGATTCGATCCGCACGCGCAGCGCCGCCAGCGGGGTCTTCAGATCATGCCCGATGGCGCCGAGCATCACGTTCTTCTCATCGAGCAGCGCGATGATCCGTGCCTCCATCGCATTATGCGCGCCGATCAGCTGGCGGATGTCATCGGGCCCTTGCACCGCCAACCGGCCCTCGGCGCTGCGGGTTTCGGCGAATGTGTCGAGCCGCCGCGCCAACAAGGCCAGCGGGCGCGTGATATGCTGCAGGATTAGCGCCATCGCCCCCACCAACAACGCATAGATCAACAGCGTCTGCAAAATTAGGGTCAGCAGCAGGCGAGGATCGCGCGGCTGCACCGGCACCGGGACGATCAGCCACGGACCGCCGCCCTGCCGCTCGATCGCCGCGACAAGCTGATGATCGGAATGCATGTGGCGGTGCGGCCGTGGCAGCGCGCTGGCGGGGTCAAACGGCCGGCGCACCACGATCAGCTGGGCGAAGGCGATGTCCTGATCGCCCAGGATGCGGGCCAGCTCGCCCTGCGCGGCGGGGTCGGGCTCGTCGCCGGCGCGCGGGGCGAAGCCGGCCGCAGTCTCGGGGCGCGACCACGGCCGCATGCCCATGCCGCCGTCCGCCACGCCCGGCGCGCGGATCGCGGCGAGCAGGCGGAAGGCGAGGGTATGGATCATCGCTTCCTGCCGGCGATCATCCTGCGCCCGCTGGACCAGCACCGCGCTCAGCCCTTGCGCCAGCAGCAGCGCGGCAGCCAGCGCCAGCAGCACCCGGCCCATCAGGCTGCGCGGCCATATCCGGCTCATACAGTGCCAGCCGGCACCCGGCGGACATCGGCGGCGAGCATATAGCCGCCGCCCCACACGGTCTGGATCAATTGGGCGCGTGCCTTGTCGGCCTCGATCTTGCGGCGCAGACGGCTGACCTGATTATCGACCGCGCGGTCGAACAGATGCGCCTCGCGGCCTTGCACGAGATCGAGCAACCGGTCCCGGTCCAGAACCTGGCGCGGATGCTCCAGAAAGGCCATCAGCAGGCGAAATTCAACCGAGGAAATCGCCACCACCGCACCCTCGGGATCGGTCAGCCTCCGGCGCAATGGATCGAGCCGCCAGCCCTCGAATTGCAGCATTTCCCCGGCATCGGGCCCGTTCTCGTTGCTGCCGCTGGCGCCGCGTAGCGCACGCCGCAGAACGCTGCGGATGCGGGCGACCAACTCGCGCGGCTCGAATGGTTTGACCACATAGTCATCGGCGCCGATCTCCAGCCCGACGATCCGATCGGTCGCCTCGCCCCGCGCGGTCAGCAGGATCACCGGCATCGCCCGGGTCTCGGCCAAATGGCGGCACAGCGAGAGCCCGTCCTCCCCCGGCATCATGATGTCGAGCAACACCAGATCGCACGGCCCCTCCGCCAGCGCCGCCCGCGCTTCGGCGGCGCTGGCCGCCTGACGCACGACGAACCCCTGACGCGCCAGATAGCTCGCCAGGGGTTCGCGCAAGCCCGCCTCATCATCGACCAGCAACAGCCGGGTCGGGGCAGGCTTATCCATGGATGCGGCCGATGGGCATGCCGCGATTATTGGCCGGCAGGCGGGGGCGGCATGTCGCCGCCATGGCCCGGCATCATCGCTTGCTCGCGCCATTTGGCGCGCATCTGGGCCTGTGCGGCACGATGTTCCTCGCGGGTCACGATGCCGTCATGGTTGGTGTCGGCCATGTCGAACAGCTTGAGCGTGGCGCCGATGAAGGCGTCGCGGGTGATGGTACCGGTGTGGGCCGGGTCGGCGAGATGCATGATCGCGCCGAGCATGGCCATGCGTTCCATACCGTGACGCATGCCGCCATGATGGCCCTCTTTGCCGGGTCTGCCCTCGGGGCCAGCGGTATGGTCGCCATCATGGTCACCTTCGTGATCGGCGTGCATGCCCATGCGGTGCTGATGCGCGGCCATGAATTCCTCGCGTGAGATCGCGCCATCGTGGTTGGCGTCCATCTTGTCGAACATCATGCCCATGTGCGCCGCGCGGTCGGCCTGATCAAGCTTGCCATCATGGTTGGCGTCGAGCTTGTCGAACGCCTGCGCGGCGTGGGCCTGTGCCTCGGCGCGGGTCAGGGGGCCGCCGTGGCCATGATGCTCCTCGGCGGCAAACGCCGCGCCAGCCAGCACCAGGGCGACGGCCGAGACCGCCAGGGTAATGCGCTTCATATCTACTCTCCAGAGACGCCGTGCGCCCCAAATTGCTTGGGTTGGGTAGGGCAGGGGAGGCATGAAAGCCACACGGCACCTGAGGAGGGGGGGTGGGGAACCGCAGCACACCGCATGGCTTTCACGCCCCGATTAGGCCCGGCCTGTCGCATGATTATGCCCGAAATCAGGAATATTGTCGCGAATTGTCGCGCTATTTGGCGAAAAGCGCGAAAGAGCGCGTTTCGATTTAGGAAGCCTGTGCCATCCCGCTCCCCCTCCCGACCTCCCATCCAGGATGCACGCTGTGGGAGGTCGGGAGGGGGAGCGGGATGGCACAGGCTGCGGGCCGTCAGGTCCGCCAAACAAACACACTCTGCGCGGGATGGCACAGGCTTGCCGCCGTCGTGCCGCCGTCAGCCAGCCATGATAAACGCGTTGAGCTTGTTGCCGTCCGGGTCGCGGAAATATCCGGCATAGAAGCCTTCGCCACGCGGGCCGGGCGCGCCTTCGTCACTACCGCCATGGGCCAGAGCAATGGCGTGCAGCCGGTCGACCTGCGCCGTATCCGCCGCCTCCAGCGCGACCATCACCCCGTTGCCGATGCTGGGGGCTTGCCCATCGAACGGCTTGGTCAGCCCGATGCCGGCTTTGCCGCCGGGTTCGCCCCAGGCGATGAAGCTATCGAATTCCATCATCCGCCCGACACCCAACTCAGCCGCCAGCGCATCGTAAAACCGTGCGCCACGCGCCAGATCATTGGTGCCCAAAGTAACATAGCCGATCATGCCGGATCTCCCTTGCGACTCGCCCCACAAGAACAATACAAGAACGTCAACGATCCTACAAGGGCACGCATTGCGCCTTCAGCCAGTCCAGCGCATCGCCCGACATGCCCGGCGCGAGCAGCGCCTCCACCCCGGCGTGATAGGCATTCCACCAGAGGATCTCGGCCTCCGACATTAGCGTCATATCGACCAACGCCCGCTCGATCGGCACATGGGTCAGCGTTTCGAAACCGAGGAACGCCCCTTCCGCGCCGGCGATCTCGCGCGCCACCACCAGCACCAGATTCTCGATGCGGATGCCATAGGCGCCGGTCTTGTAATAGCCGGGCTCGTTCGAGATGATCATCCCGGCCATCAGCTCCTGACCGGTGCCCGCCTGTCCGCCCGAGGATTTGGCGATGCGCTGCGGCCCTTCGTGGACCGCCAGGAAGCTGCCCACGCCGTGCCCGGTGCCGTGCGCGTAATCGAGGCCCGCCGACCACAGGAACTGGCGGGCCAGCGTATCGAGCTGGCTGCCATTGGTGCCCTGCGGAAACACCGCCATCGCCAGCGCGATATGGCCCTTGAGGACGCGGGTGAAGCGATCCTTCACCTCGGCAGGCACGGCCTCGGCTCCGTTGATCCACACGGTGCGGGTGATGTCGGTGGTGCCGTCGGCATATTGCCCGCCCGAATCGACCAGATAGACGCTGGCGGGATCGAGGGTGCGGCTGGTTTCCTCGCTGACCCGGTAATGTACCACAGCGCCATTGGGGCCAGCGCCCGAGATCGTGTCGAACGACAGGTCGCAGAGCGCGCCCGTGTCGGCACGGAAGGCGCGGAGCTTTTCGGCGGCAGCGAGTTCGGTGACGGCGCCGCCGGGCGCGTTGACGCTCAGCCAGTGGAGGAAGCGCGCCACCGCCACGCCGTCGCGGGCCTGCGCGGCGCGTTGGCCGGATTGCTCGGCGGGGTTCTTGATCGCGCGGGGGAGCACGGTCGGGTCGCGCGCCTCGACGATTTGCGCATCCTTGAGCGCGGCATGGATCGCGGCGACCGAGCGTTCGGGATCGACCGCAACGCGCTTGCCCACCAGAGCGCCGAGCGCGGGCACAAAACCCTCGCGCGGGCTGATCCGCACCGCATTGCCCAGATGCGCCTGCAATGCCGGGGTGACCTTCTCGGGCGCGATAAACAGATCCGCGGTGCCATCGGCATGCGCGATCACGAAGGACAGCGCCACGGGGGTATGCGTCACATCCTGACCGCGGATATTGAGCAGCCATGCCACCGAGTCGAGCGCCGAGATCACTGCGGCATCGAGCTTCTCGGCGGTCAGCCACGCTGCCACCGCGCTGCGCTTGGCCTCGCTGCCCTCGCCGGCATGGGCGAGGCTGTGGGGACACGCGGTGGCAAGCGACGGGGCGGGGCGGTCCGGCCAGACGGCATCGACCGGGTTGCCCTCCACCGGGGTCAGCACCGCACCCCTAGCGGCCAGGGCTTTGGTCGCGGCGGCGGCCCAGGGCTGGCCATGCAGCCATGCGTCGTAACCGATGTTGGCCCCCTGCGGCGCATGCTCGCCCAGCCATTTGGCCGCGCTGGTCTGGGGCACGCTTTCGTAGGAATAGAGCGCGCCATCGACCTGACCGCGCACTTGCAGCGTATAGCGGCCATCGACGAAGATCGCGGCGCTCTCCGCCAGCACCACCGCGCTGCCCGCCGAACCGCCAAAGCCGGTCAGCCATTCGAGCCGCTGGGCATAGGCGCCGACATATTCGCTCATATGCTCGTCGGAGATCGGGATGACGAAGCCATCAAGGCCCTGGCGCTTGAGTTGCTCGCGCAGGGCCGTCAGGCGGCCGGCGTGGAGAGGACTGGCGGCGGACTTCATCAGCATGGCGGGTCATCCGTATTGCGGGAGGCGGGTTGCGGGGGGCGGCATGCCAACATACAGGCAGGCGATGACACTTACCACACCCGCTCCATCTATCGCCCCTATCGCCGCGAAAATCCCGCACAGCGTCACGCATCACGGTATCACCATTGCCGACGATTATGCGTGGCTGCGCGATCCGAACTATCCCGAGGTGACCGATCCCGCGATCCTGGCGCATCTTGAGGCTGAAAACGCGTGGTTCAAGGCCAAAATGGCGCCGCGCCAGCCGCTGGTCGACTGCCTGTTCGCCGAGATGCGCGGGCGGATGCAGGAGGCGGACACGTCGGTGCCGCAGAAGGATGGCGACTGGCTCTATTGGGTCGAATACGAGGCCGGCGCCGAGTACAAGAAATGGTGGCGGCGGCCGGTTGCGGGCGGGGCAGATGAGCTGCTCCTCGACGAGGTGGCGCTGGCCGAGGGGCAAGAGTATTTCCGGCTGGGCGCGCTATCGGTCAGCAAGGATGGGCGGTTGCTCGCCTATGCGACCGACGACAATGGGTCGGAGCGGTTTACCGCGCGCATCAAAATAATTGCGACCGGCGAAATGCTGGGCGACGAGATTCCGGATACGCTGTCGGCGCTGGTCTGGGTCGCGGGGGACAAGGGGCTGGTCTATTCGCTGGCCAATGACAACTGGCGCACCGACAATGCGCGGCTGCACTGGCTGGGGCGCCCGGTGGGTGAGGATGTCGAGCTTTACCATGAGGATGACGAGGGCTTCCGCGTTTCCGCCGGCCTGTCGGCCAATGAGGAATGGCTGATCATCTCCAGTGGCGACCATGAGACCGGGGAGATCCGCCTGATCCCCGCCGCCGATCCGCTGGCGCTCGCCTTATTGGTCCGGGCGCGGGTGGCGGGGGTTGAGTATGACGTCGATCTGCATGGCGAGACGCTGTTCATCCACACCAATGACGACCATGAGAACTTCCGCCTCGCCACCGCGCCGCTGGCCACGCCGGGCGAATGGACCACGCTGATCGCGGGAAGCGACGCGCTTTACCTGACGGGCTTCGACCTGTTCCGCGATTTCTACGTGGTGGAAGGCCGCGTGCGCGGGCTCGATCAGATCACCCTGCGCTGGTACGATGAGCCGGCGCGGGTCCAGCCCATCGTCTTTCCCGAGGCCAGCTATGACGCCGGACTGGCCGAGAACCCGGAATGGGCGACCGACCGTCTCCGGCTCAGCTATGAAAGCATGGTCAGCCCGGCCACGGTCTATGATTACCACATCGCGGACGCGCGGCTTGAGGTGCTCAAGGTGCAGGAGGTGCCGTCCGGCTATGACCCGGCGCTGTATACCACCGAGCGGCTGGAGATTGCCGCGCGCGATGGGGTGATGGTGCCGGTCAGCGTGGTAATGCGGCGGGACAGGGCGGTCCTGAACAATGCGCCGGCAGGCCCGCTGCATCTCTATGGCTATGGCGCCTATGGTATTGCTATCGCGCCGGGGTTCTCCACCGCACGGCTCAGCCTGGTGGACCGGGGCTTTGCCTATGCCATCGCGCATGTGCGGGGCGGGGATGATCTGGGGCGGGCGTGGTACAAGGCCGGAAAGTTGGCCGCGCGGAACAATACGTTCACCGATTTCGTCGAAGTCGCGAAGGGGCTGATCGCGCGGGGCTTTACCGAGGCCGGGCGGATCAGCATCTCGGGCGGATCGGCGGGCGGCGAGCTGATGGGCGCGGTAATCAATTCCGACCCCGAACTATGGGGCGCGGTGGCGGCGCATGTGCCGTTTGTCGATGTGCTCAACACGATGCTCGACGCCGATCTGCCGTTGACGCCGGGCGAGTGGCCGGAATGGGGCAACCCGGCCGAGGATGCGGCGGCCTTCGCGCTGATCCGGTCCTACAGCCCGTATGATCAGGTGCGCGGCCAGAACTATCCGCCGCTGATGGTGACGGCGGGGCTGAACGACCCGCGCGTGACCTATTGGGAGCCGGCGAAATGGGTGGCGCGGCTGCGCGAGCTGGGTACCGGCGACGCCGAGCTGATCCTCAAGACCAACATGGGCGCGGGGCATGGCGGCAAATCGGGGCGCTTTGAAAGCCTGACCGAAACGGCCGAGGAATTCGCGTTCATCCTGACGCAATTGGGCGTGGAGCGGGTGGCTGGTTAAACCTCAGGCGGCCCGGCGGGCCCCGGCCGCAATCCACTCGCGCGCGCGGCGCTGGGCTTCGGCGATTTCGCGGGCGGTCATTTCCTCGGAGATTTCCGCGCGGCAATTTTGTGCTTCTTCATGGCCGGCGACCGCGGCCAGATTGAACCATTTGTGCGCCTCGACCAGATCACATTGCGCGCCGTAACTGCCGGTGGAGAAGGCGACGCCGAGATCGAAATAGGCGTTTACATCGCCCGCAGCGGCAGCGGCAAGGCAGGTTGCGATTAGCAGGTCGCGCGCGGCGGCCTCGTCGATTGCCTGCGCATCGGCGATGTCTGCCGGCAGTTCGTCTCCGTGAATCCAGCTCTGTCCCATCGCGCATTACCCCTGGTAGCGGACCCCGTTCGTTGGCCCATGCGATGAAGCTGGCCTATGATGGTCAACAAGTGGTTAACGCCGCGGCATAAAATGTCCGTGGTGGCGCGGTAGCGAGCGTGGATTCGCCGCTTGTGCCCGCCCGGAAGCATCAGTATAGGCTCGCGCGGCTGATCCTCCCAGGGAGGGTATCGCTTTGGCATGATGCGAAAATGCCAGCTCTCCGTTTCGGAGGTCGGGTTGTTCGGAGGATGGGATGCCGTCGGTTGTGGCAGATGATATCGACATACTCGCCAAGGCCAAGCGCGCGCTGACCGGGGAATATGCGCCTGTAGAAGGCGAGCCCTATATGAATGAAGCACAGCACGATTATTTCCGGCGGCTGCTTCAGGAATGGAAGAAGTCTATCCTGGCGGCCTCGGCGGGCACCTTGCAACAATTGCAGGACGGCCCGATGCGCGAGCCCGATCTTAACGACCGCGCCTCCAGCGAAACCGATTGGGGGATCGAACTGCGCACCCGCGACCGGCAACGCAAGCTGATCGCCAAGATCGAATCGGCACTGCGCCGGATCGATGAGGGTGATTACGGCTATTGCGAGGTCACTGGCGAGCCGATCGGGCTGGGCCGGCTGACCGCGCGGCCGATCGCCACGATGACCGTCGAGGCGCAGCAGGCGCATGAGCGCCGCGAGAAGATTTCGCGCGAGGATTGAGGGTTTTTTGGCGAAAAGCGCGAAAGGGCGCTTGTCGCTGAGGAAGCCTGCGCCATCCCGCGCGCCCTCCCGACCTCCCGACCACCCATACAGATTATACGCTGTGGGAGGTCGGGAGGGCGCGCGGGCTGGCGCAGGCTTAACCCAACAAAGACGCTTCCGTGAAAATCATCCCAAATGTTAAGGCTTTGTTTGCCTCGCGGGTTTATCACGAACTTAAGACGCCGTTCCCGAATCGTTCTGCCAACAGGCCGGGCGAGATGGGGGCAATACCGAACCCGGATCAACCGTACCTGAGGCACGAGGCGAAATGGACCAGCGCCATATCACACGCGACAGCCTGTTTGTGCTGGCAGGGCTTCGGCTCGGCGGCAGGGATGGCGAAGTCAAGGTCAAGATCCGCAACCTTTCGGCGGGCGGGTTGATGGCCGAGGGCGATGTGCGCGTGGTTTCAGGTACACCCGTCGCAATCGAAATCCGCAACGTCGGCTGGGTCGAGGGTGCGGTGGCCTGGGTGCAGGACAATCGCTTCGGCATCGCCTTTGCCGAGGAGATCGATCCCAAGGCGGCACGGATGCCGACCACGATGGCAAACGAACAGACCGGTTTCTATCAGCGCAAGCTGATCAGCACCTTGCCGACGCAGTCGGGCGAGCTTCGCAAGATCTGAACAAGCTTGGTCGGGCGCCCGCGCGCTCCAACCCCGTTCCCGTTACGAAAAAAATGGGTTAAGCGTGGCCGCGATGCTGCGAATTACCCGCCAGACGCTTGCCCTTGTTGCCGCCGCACTGCTGACAGGCGCGCTGAGCGGTTGCGGGCGCGGCGATGCCGATGCGGTGCAGGTGGTGACGCTGGGCACGCCCGACGCGCCTTTTGCCGGCGGTGTGCATTTGTCTCCGCCCGCGCAGCTTGTCCGCTCGGCCACCTTTGAGGGCCTGTTGGGGCTCGACCGTGATGGCCGCGTCGTCCCCGCCATTGCCGACCGCTGGATCGTCACCGACGATGGCACCAGCTATATCTTCCGGATGCGCGACGGCGATTGGCCCGATGGCAGCGCGATTACGGGCGAAAGCGCCGGCGCCGCGCTGCGTCAGGCTTTGCAGGCGCTGGATGGCACGTCGTTGGGCCGCGATCTGGCGGGGATCGACGAGGTGCGCGCGATGGCGGGCCGGGTGGTAGAGATCCGGCTGAGTCGCCCGGTCCCCGATCTGCTCCAATTGCTGGCCCAGCCCGAGCTTGGCCTGCCGCATCGCGGCCGGGGCAGCGGGCCGATGGCGCTGCAACGCAGCGGAAACGTGGCCATGCTGACCCCGATCCCGCCCGAGAAGCGCGGGCTGCCCGCCATAGATGGCTGGGACACGCGGTTTCGCGCCGTGCACCTGCGCGCAATGACGGGCGAGGCGGCAGTGGATGCCTTTGCCGCGGGGCACGCCGATGTCGTGCTGGGCGGCAGTTTCGTCGACCTGCCGCGCACCAATCGCAATGCGCTGGGCAAGTCGAGTGCACGGCTGGACCCGGTGAGCGGGCTGTTCGGGCTGGCTGTGGTGCGCAGCGAGGGGTTGCTGGCGACGCCGTCGGGGCGTGAGGCGGTGGCGATGGCGATAGACCGCGACGCGCTGGCCGCGTCGCTTGCCACCACCGGCTGGGCCCCGACCACGCGGATCGTCGCGCCCGGTGCCGAGGATGACCCCGGCATCGTTGGCGAAAGGTGGAGCGACATCGCGGTGGAGGGCCGCCAGATCCAGGCCTCGCGCCGGGTCGTGGCGTGGGTTGCCGGCAGCCATCGGCCGGCGGTGGTCCGCGTCGCCCTGCCCGATGGGCCCGGTGCCGACATTCTTTACGACCGGCTCAACGCCGATCTCGCTCAGATCGGCGTCGGCGTCGCCCGGGTCGCGATGAACGCGCCCGCCGATCTCCAGCTGGTCGATACCGTCGCGCGATATCCGCGCGCCGCGTGGTTCCTCGATCAGCTGAGTTGCAGCACCCTGCACCCGATATGCAACCCCGCCGCCGATCAACTCGCCGCGCAGGCGGCCGCCGCGACCGGCACGCAGGCCGGCAACCTCTATGCCGAGGCCGAAAACGCGCTGACCGCCAGCAATGTCTATATTCCTCTGGGCCCGCCGATCCGCTGGTCGCTGGTTTCGGGCGAGATGCCTGGCTTTGCCCCCAACCATTGGGGCATCCATCCGCTGATGGCTTTGGCGGCGCAGCATTAGGCAATTGCCCGTATTAAATCGCATCCGGGCGAGGAAAAAGCCAGATAGCTAACGCATAATTAACCTTTTGCGTTCATTGGTTGTTTGGTTAATGACGGTCGGCAAGCAGGGCACAAGGCATTGTGCCGCGCTTGGCCGGGCAAAAGGGGGTCACCCATGCGCGTATTGCTGATCGAAGATGAACCTACCACGGCCCGCGCGATTGAGCTTATGCTCACCACCGAAGGCTTCAATGTCTATTCCACCGATCTGGGCGAAGAGGGCCTCGATCTGGGTAAGCTGTATGATTACGACATCATCCTGCTCGACCTGAACCTGCCCGACATGCACGGCTATGACGTGCTGAAAAAGCTGCGGGTGGCCAAGGTGCAGACCCCGGTGCTGATCCTGTCGGGCATTTCGGAGATGGATTCCAAGGTGCGCAGCTTCGGCTTCGGCGCCGATGACTATGTCACCAAGCCGTTCCACCGTGAGGAGCTGGTCGCCCGCATCCATGCGGTTGTTCGCCGTTCCAAGGGTCATTCGCAAAGCGTGATTCGCACCGGCAAGCTGTCGGTCAACCTCGATGCCAAGACCGTCGAAGTCGATGGCGCCCGCGTGCATCTGACCGGCAAGGAATACGCCATGCTGGAGCTGCTGTCGCTCCGCAAGGGCACCACGCTCACCAAGGAAATGTTCCTCAACCACTTGTACGGCGGCATGGACGAGCCCGAGCTGAAGATCATCGACGTGTTCATCTGCAAGCTGCGCAAGAAGCTGGCCCATGCCTGCAGCGGCGACAATTACATCGAGACGGTATGGGGCCGCGGCTATGTGCTGCGCGATACCGGCGAGGCTGCCGAAGCGGCTTGATTTGGGTTTTGAGAATGACGCAGCGGCCCGCCCTTACCGGCGGGCCGTTTCGTTTGGGGGCTGGCAGGTGCTAGCCCAATGCTGTAAATTTGCCGCATGACCGAACGCCAAAACAGAATGCTCCGCCGCGCGGATACAATTCTCGAAGGCCATGGCATCGGTTTTGGGTTGCCCATCTTGTGGCACTTGGCGTTGAATGGCTACGGCCTCGCGATGTTGCGGCTCGCCAGTTGGTATACTCCAACCGGCGATCGTTCGGAACTGGGCAGCATGATAGACGCCTTCAGTCCCGCCGGCATGATGTACCGCGCCTATCGCAAGGGTGAGCCGGAGGCCGCGCAGAACATGGCCATGACCTGTTTCAACATCGGCAATATGGCGCGGTATCGCTACTGGATGCATCGCGCTGCGCGATGCGGCGACACAGGCGTAGCCCGTGAATTGAAGCGGTTTGAAATTCGCAAGCCGCACGGCCTGGCTCGCAAACTTCGCAGATTGAGACCGCCCCGCCGCGATGGAAATTGACAAGCACCCTTGACCCTCCACCGCCCCCCTGCCATGCGCCCGCCCAGCATGAACAGCACCGGCGACCCCACCACCATCAACCGCCTCTACGGCCGCGCCAAGGGCAAGCCTTTGCGCGCGCATCAGCAGCATCTGGTTGACACGCTGCTCCCCCGCATCGCGCTCCCGCCTGAAGGCCCGCTCACTGCCGAAGCCCTGTTCGGCGCGCCGAAGCCCCTCCATTTCGAGATCGGCTTCGGCGGCGGCGAGCATCTGGCCCACCGCGCCGATCTCCTGCCTGACCACGGCTTCATCGGCGCCGAGCCGTTCCTCAACGGCGTCGCGCAGGCGCTGACCCATGTCGATGGCGACCGTTTGGTGGCCAAGGGCGGCCCCTCCCGCGCCCCGCTCGGCAATGTGCGCATCCACCACGGCGACGCGCTGGAGGCATTGCGCCGCATCCCCGATGGCGCGATCAGCTTCGTTTACCTGCTCCACCCCGACCCCTGGCCCAAGGCCCGCCACACCAAGCGCCGGATGATGAACGACGGCCCGCTGGCGCTGATCGCCGCCAAGCTGCGCCCCGGCGGCGAATTCCGCTTTGGCACCGACCACCCGGTGTATGTGCGCCACGCGCTGATGGTGATGCGGCGCCACCGCGACAGCTTCGAATGGCTGTGCGAAACACCCGCGACCTTCCAGACCCGCCCCGGCGGCTGGCCCGAAACCCGCTATGAGGCCAAGGCCCGCGCGCAGGGGCATGAGGTCTGGTACTTTCGGTTTAGGCGGCGATAAGAGCGCCGCCGGACAACCCCAGTCACCCCACCACCTCCGCCGCCGCCAATACCGCCAGCGTCAGGATATCGGGCGCAATCGCGGTCATCGGCGCGATCTGTACCGGCTTTTCCATGCCCACCAACATCGGTCCGATGACGGCATTGCCCGCCAGCTCGCGCAGCAGTTTGGCGGCGATATTGGCCGATTGCAGCCCCGGCATCACCAGCACATTGGCCGGCCCGGACAGCCGGCTGAACGGATAGAGCTTCATCACCGCCGGGTTCAGCGCCGCATCGGGCGCCACATCGCCCTCATATTCAAAGGCCGGCTCACGCGAATCGAGGATCGCCACCGCGCCGCGAATATTCTCCAACCATTTGCCCTGCGGATTGCCGAAGGTGGAGTAGGACAGGAACGCCACGCGCGGCTCATGCCCCAGCCGCCGGGCGACAGCGGCGGTCTCGGTGGCGATGACCGCGAGGTCCTCGGCACTGGGGCGCTCGTTGATCGTGGTATCCGCCATGAACACGGTGTAATTCTTGCCGATCATCAGATGAATACCGAACGGCAGATGCCCCGGCTTGGGGTCCAGCACATGGCGAATTTCCTTCATGCTCTGCGCAAACGTGCGGGTGGTGCCGGTGATCATGGCATCACCAACCCCCAGCTTGAGCAGGCCCGAGGCGAAGATATTGCGATCCTGATTGACCATCCGCCGCACGTCACGCATCATAAAGCCGCGCCGCTGGAGCCGCTGATACAGCATCTCGGCCATCGCCTCGACATGGCTGCTGGTGGCGGAATTCTCGATCTCATAGGTTTCGGGGTCCGCCACGCCCAGCTCGGCCAGTTTGTTCAGCACGGTCTGCGTGCGCCCAACCAGGATCGGCGTGCCATAGCCGAAATCGCGGAACTGGATCGCGGCGCGCAGCACCACCTCGTTCTCGCCCTCGGCAAAGATCACTCGCTTGGGGTTCTCCTTGACCATTGCATAGGTGCTGGTCATCGCGGTGGTGGTAGGGTTGAGCCGCGCTTTCAGGGACAGCCGATAGGCGTCGAAATCCTCGATCGGGCGCTGCGCCACGCCTGAATCCATCGCCGCTTTGGCAACGGCGGCGGACACCCGCTCCATCAAGCGCGGATCGAACGGGGCCGGGATGATGTATTCCAGCCCGAATTGCTGGGTCTGGCCATAGGCAACCGCCACCTCCTCGGGCACCGCCTCACGCGCCAGTTCGGCGATGGCGTGCGCCGCCGCAATCTTCATCTCCTCGTTGATCGCGGTGGCCCGCACGTCCAGCGCGCCGCGAAAGATGAACGGGAAGCCCAGCACATTGTTGACCTGATTGGGATAATCCGACCGGCCGGTGGCCACCACCGCATCGGGCCGCGCCGCATGCGCATCGGGCGGGGTGATCTCCGGGTCGGGGTTGGCCATCGCAAAGATGATCGGCTGGGGCGCCATGCTCTTGACCATATCGCCCGTCACCGCGCCCGCCACCGAGAGGCCGAGGAAGATGTCGGCGCCCACCAGCGCTTCGGTAAGCGTGCGGCGGTCGGTGGTGGAGGCATGCGCCGATTTGAACTGATCGACGCCGGCGCGCCCGTGATAGATCACGCCCTTGCTGTCGCACATGATGACATTGTCGTGGCGCACGCCCATCGATTTGATCAACGAGGTACAGGCAATCGCGCTCGCCCCCGCGCCATTGACCACGACCTTCACGTCCTCGAACTTGCGGCCGGTCAGGAAGCAGGCGTTAAGCAATCCGGCGGCGGCGATGATCGCGGTGCCGTGTTGGTCGTCATGCATCACCGGGATCTTCATCCGCTCACGCAGGGCCTGCTCGATGATGAAGCATTCGGGGGCCTTGATGTCCTCCAGATTGATGCCGCCAAAGCTTGGCTCCATCATCGCGATGGCCGCGATCAGCGCGTCGGGGTCTTCGCTGTCCAGCTCGATATCGATCGAATCGACGTCGGCGAAGCGCTTGAACAGCACTGCCTTGCCCTCCATCACCGGTTTGGAGGCCAGCGCGCCCAGATTGCCCATGCCCAGGATGGCGGTGCCATTGGTGATGACCGCCACCAGATTGCCCTTGGCGGTGTAATCATAGGCGCAGGCCGGGTTGTCGGCGATGGCCTGCACCGGCACCGCGACGCCGGGCGAATAGGCGAGGCTGAGGTCGCGCTGGGTCGCCATCGGCTTGGATGCGATGATCTCGATCTTACCGGGACGGATCGTGTTGTGATAAAACAGCGCCTCGCGGTCGGTGAAGCTCACTCTGCTTTCGTCGGACACGCGCATTCTCCCGTTTGATCGGCCACCGTTCCGGCGGCGAAGCCTGTTCCATCCCGCGCCCCCTCCCGACCTCCCACAGGCTGCATACTGGATGGGAGGTCGGGAGGGGGCGCGGGATCGAACAGGCTTCCTCAGCAAAAAGCGCCCTTCAGCGCTTTTCGCAAAATGCCCCCTAACCAATGTCAGGCGCACGGGATAGGGGAAAGCTTCGCTGGCACGCTTCCCGAATCGCTGGTTTCGGGGTTAACCGCTGCGCATGTCCGCCCCCACTTCCGCCCAGGCCCCCACCCCGATGATGGCGCAGTATTTTGCGCTGAAGGCCGAGGCCGGGGACAGCCTGCTGTTCTACCGGATGGGCGACTTCTTCGAGATGTTCTTCGACGACGCGCGGCTGGCGGCGCAGGTGCTCGATATCGCGCTGACCTCACGCGGCGAGCATGATGGCGCGCCGATCCCGATGTGCGGCGTGCCGGTGCATGCGGCCGAGGGCTATCTGGCGCGGCTGATCCGGGCCGGGGTGCGGGTGGCCATCGCCGAGCAGGTCGAGAGCCCCGAGGAGGCGCGCCGGCGTGGAGGCTCCAAGACGCTGGTGGCGCGCGCGATCACGCGGTTCGTCACTGCCGGCACGCTGACCGAGGAGGCGCTGCTCAGCCCGCAACGGGCCAATGTGCTGGCGGCGGTATGTGCATTGCGCGGCGTGATCGGCATTGCCTCGGTCGATATTTCGACGGGCCGGGTCGAGCTTGAGGAAAGCGCCGTCGAGGACATCGGCGCGGCGCTGGCGCGGCTGGGCGCGAGCGAGATCGTGGCGCCCGAAGGCTGGGCCGACATGCCGGACGCCGCCACCACGCGCCCCCAGCGCGATTTTGCCAGCGAGGCGGGCGAGGCGCGTTTGTGCGCGCTGCACGGTGTCGCCACGCTGGACGGGTTTGGCGCATTCAGCCGGGCGATGCTGGCGGCGGCGGCGGGTCTGATCGCCTATCTCGACCATGTCGGGCGCGGCAAGCTGCCCCTGTTGCTGCCGCCGGTAGCGCGCACTGGCGAGGCACATATGGCGATGGACGAGGCGACGCGCGCCAGCCTCGAAATCCTCTCCTCGTCCAGCGGACAGCGGCGGGGCAGCCTGATCGATGCGGTAGACCGTTGTGTGACCGGGGCCGGCGCGCGCCAGCTGGCCGAGGACCTGGCGGCGCCCTTGATGCATATTCCGGCGATCAACGCCCGTCTCGCGGCGGTGGCATTCCTGCATGACCAGCCCTTCTTGCGCGAGGACTTGCACCGCGCTCTGCGGTCCGCGCCCGATGTCGGGCGGGCGCTGGGCCGGGTGGTGGCGCAGCGGGGAAGCCCCCGCGATCTTGGCCAATTGCGCGATGGACTGGCGGCGGCGCAGGGGTTGGCGGTGATGTTGGCCGGACAGGATGGCCTGCCCGATCTGCTCGCCGCGCTGGTGCCGCGCCTGTCGGGCCATGCCGCGCTGATCGATCTGTTTGCCAGCGCGCTGGTCACTACGCCGACGACGGCGCGCGAACAGGGCGGGTTTATTGCCGAGGGCTATGACGCCGCGCTCGACCAATTGCGGGTGATTGCGCGGGATGCGCGCGTTGCCATCGCCGCGCTGGAGGCGAAATATCGCGGCGAGACCGGCATTGCCGCGCTGAAAATCCGCCATAATGGCGTGCTCGGCTATTTCATCGAGGTGCCCGCCGCGCGCGCCGATGCGTTGATGGGCGCGGACAGCGGCTTCACCCACCGCCAGACGATGGCCGGCGCGGTGCGCTTCAACGCGCTGGCGCTGCACGAGGAGGCCAGCCGTATCGCCGAGGCAGCCGCCCGCGCGCTCGCCGCCGAGGAGGCGCATTTCGAGGAGCTGGCCGAGGCCGCGATCCGCCGCGCGCACGCCATCGCCGCCACGGCGGAGGCGCTGGCCCGGCTCGACGTGACCGCCGGGCAGGCGGCGCGAGCGGGCGAAGGGGGATGGTGCGCGCCCCGCCTGACCGAGGAGCCGGTGCTGAACATTACCGGCGGGCGGCATCCGGTGGTCGAGGCGGCTCTGGCCGATGTGGCGCACAGGGGGGGCACTGCACGGTTCATCGCCAATGATGCGGCGTTGACGCCCGAGAACCGGCTGTGGCTGGTCGGCGGGCCGAACATGGGCGGCAAATCGACCTATCTGCGCCAAAACGCGCTGATCGTGGTGTTGGCGCAGGCGGGCGGGTTTGTGCCGGCGCAGGCCGCAACGATCGGCCTGGTCGACCGGTTGTTCAGCCGGGTCGGCGCAGCGGATAATCTGGCGCGCGGGCGGTCCACCTTCATGGTCGAGATGGTCGAGACCGCCGCGATCCTGTCACAGGCGACCCCGCGCAGTTTTGTGATCCTGGATGAGGTCGGGCGCGGCACATCGACCTATGATGGCCTCGCGCTGGCCTGGGCGGTGGCTGAGGCGGTGCATGGCGTCAACCGCTGCCGCTGTCTGTTCGCGACGCATTATCACGAACTGGCGCGGCTGGCCGAAAGCTGCCCGGCGCTGTCGCTGCATCACGTTCGCGCGCGCGAGTGGCAGGGCGAGCTGGTGCTGCTGCATGAGGTCGCGGATGGCCCTTCGGAAAGCTCCTATGGCCTCGCCGTGGCGCGTCTGGCGGGGGTGCCGGGCCCGGTGGTGGCGCGCGCCAAGGTGGTGCTGGCGAAGCTGGAGCGCGGGCGGGCGGAGACCGGGGGGATCGCGGCGGGGCTGGGCGACCTGCCGCTGTTCGCCGCCGCGCAGCCGGTTGCGGAGCCTGAGCGCGATGCCCTGCGGCACAGGTTGCAGACGCTCGATATCGATGCGCTGTCGCCGCGCGAGGCGCTTGAAATGCTCTATGCGTTGCAGCGCGAGGCGGAGTGAAAATTTAACCGCGCTGCGTTACCATACCGCGTGTTGCTGTTTGGCCCCAAACTGAACCAGGTGTTCGCCAGCCGCTGGAAAGCGTTGTTTTGGGCGTGCGGGGTCATGGCCACTGCCTATTGCACGATCCCCTCGGCCGAGGAGACCGCAGATTCCGCCAGCGAACAGGCTGCCGCCAGCGCCGCGTCGGCCTCGGGCAATCCGTGGGCGAAGGGCAATTAGCGGCGGCTGGCCCCCGGCACCCACAACACTTCGCCGGTGCCCGCCAGATTGATCGCGCGGGCCAGCACAAACAAATAGTCGGACAGCCGGTTGGCATAGGCCAGCGCGGCGGGGTTGACTGCCTCTGCATCGGCCAGCGCGGTCATCGCGCGTTCGGCGCGGCGGACACTTGCGCGCGCGATATGCACCCGCGCCGCGCCCTCGTCGCCGCCGGGCAGGATAAAGCTGGTCAGCGGGGGAATGCCATCGTTGAGCGCATCGATCGCCGCCTCCAGCCAGTCGGTCTGCGCCGGCACCATCCGCAATTCCATCGGTGAAGGCGTGAAATCACTGCCCGGCGTCGCCAGATCGGCGCCCAGATCGAACATATCGTTCTGGATCCGGGTCAGCGCCCCGGCCTGCGCCGGGATCAGCGCCAGCGCGGCGTAGCCGATCGCGCTATTGGCCTCGTCCACCGCGCCTATCGCCTCGATCCGCGCGGCATGTTTGGGACAGCGCGAGCCATCGACTAGCCCGGTGCTGCCCGCATCACCGGTGCGGGTGTAGATCTTGTTCAGCTTGACCATCGATCCACCCTTAGTGGTGGTGCCCGCTGACCGCCATGATCAGCGCGACCACCGCCACCGCCGCCAGCTGATACTTGATCCGCGCGAACATCATCTGGTTCTGGCGCAGCTGCATCGGGCTGGGCCCGGCGGAGGGATCGCGGTTGAGGTCTTCCTTGGTGCTGCCCAGAAACGCGATGATGCCGCGCACCAGGCTGACCACCACCATGACCACCAAGCCAATGAGGATGAGGATGAAAATATATGTCATGCCCGCCACCCTACGCCCGGCCCTAGCGAAAGACCAGCCGGCAAAATGCCGCGCCGCAAGTCCTCGGCCAGCGCGCGTCCATCGACGCCCGCGCACCGCAGATCGGCCAACCCCGGTGAGCCGCGCCGCTTGGACAGCTTGCGCCCGTCCGCTTCGACCACCAGCGGGTGGTGATGCCAGCGCGGCACCGTCAGGCCCAGCAGCGCTTGTAGCAATCGGTGCAGATGGCTGGCCGCAAACAGATCCTGCCCGCGCGTGACCGCCGTGATGCCGTCCGCGGCATCGTCGAGCGTTGCGGCGAGGTGATAGCTTGGCTCGTTCGCGCCGGCCGCTGTTTTGCGGACCAGCACCACATCGCCGAAGATTGCGGGGCTCGCGCGTTGGTGCCCGGCGAGCGTGTCCTCCCAGAACAGCGCACCGCCCGCCCCCTCCACCGCCCGAACCATGTCGAGCCGCCAGCAGACATCACCCCCGGCGGCCACATCGCGGCCCCGGCAGGTCCCGGGATAGAGCGGCCCATCCGGGCCGATCGCGGTGCTGGCGGCGGCGATCTCGGCGCGGGTGCAGGTGCAAGGGTAGAGCAGGCCAAGCGCGCGCAAATGCTCGACGGCCGCATGGTACCGGGGCAGGCATTGCGACTGCACCGTCACCGCGCCGTCCCACGCCAGCCCCAACCATGCCAGATCGGCATGGATCGCCGCAATCAGCGCGGGTCGCCGCCGCCCGGCGTCGATGTCCTCGATCCGCAACCGGAAGGCGCCCGCGCCGGCCCGCGCCAGATCATGCGCGACAATCGCCGCATAGGCGTGGCCCAGATGCAGCGGTCCATTGGGGCTGGGGGCGAAGCGGGTGACCGGCATAGCGCCACGCTTTTGGTTTGCCGCGTTTCCCCGAGTCACTGCGTGTTCCACTCCATTTGGGAAACGCTCTAATGTGGCGCATTTGCCGCAGGTACAATGCGCTTTCACCGCCGCTTGACGCGCCGGCCCCGGCGGTGCAGTTTTCGCGCCATGGATTGTCGCAATGCTGTCACGCCGATCGGTCAGGAAAGGCCATGCTCAAGGCGGAGCTGATCGAGCGCGCGGCCCAGTTCCGCAGCGCCGGGGATGACCCCGATCGTCATCTGGCGAGCTGTCCGGCGTTGGTGCTGAATGCCGATTACACGCCGCTGTCCTACTATCCGCTCAGCCTGTGGCCGTGGCAGACTGCGATCAAGGCGGTGTTTCTGGAGCGGGTAGACATCGTGGCGCGCTATGAGCGCGAGGTGCATTCGCCGAACCGCGCGATGCGCCTGCCCTCGGTGATTGCGCTTAGGCAATTCGTGAAGACCTCCGAATTCCCGGCATTTACACGGTTCAACGTGTTCCTGCGCGACCGGTTCTGCTGCCAATATTGCGGCAGTCCGCAAAATCTGACGTTTGACCATGTGATCCCGCGCCGGCTGGGCGGGCGCACCAGTTGGGAGAATGTGGCGACCGCCTGCGCGCCGTGCAATCTCAAGAAGGGCGGGCGCACCCCCAAACAGGCGCATATGCCGCTGCTGCTCGCGCCCATCCGCCCAACCAGCTGGCAAATGCAGGAGCGGGGGCGCGGCTTTCCACCAAATTACCTGCATGAGACGTGGCGCGACTGGCTATATTGGGATGTCGAGCTGGAAGCCTGATTGTGTGCCCAGATTTGGCCCATGCCGGGCTGCAAATGGCGATTTCCTGCGCTCCGATGCTCACGGACTTAAATGTCCGCTGCGCTTCGCTGCTCGGAAACCACCATTTTGCCCTGCGGTCGCCTAGGGCTCGCTGCGGCTTGGCCCAAATCTGGGCACACAATCGCGTCGCGAGAAGTTTCTAAACCGGGATCGTCCATTTCACCCTGGTCTGATAGCTGCCGACC
The DNA here is from genome assembly GCA_025356275.1 of Sphingomonadales bacterium. GTDB lineage: Bacteria > Pseudomonadota > Alphaproteobacteria > Sphingomonadales > Sphingomonadaceae > Novosphingobium. Next base: position 26,556 of record JANXUK010000126.1, read on the forward strand.
GTCGCAGCGCCGGTGCTGTCGCTGGCCGGCGTAAACACGCCGCGCCGCAGCATGTTGCGGCAGGTCGCCTCGTCCAGCCGCGCAAACCCGCTGCTCTGCGTGATCGCGCAGGACAGCGGCTTGCCATTGGCAGCGATGCTCAGCCGGACGCCGGTGACGCCCGCATTGCCCTCGCGCAAGTCCTGGGCCGGATAATCGTCGGTGGTCAGCCACATATGCGGATTGCCGCGCGGCATGGCCAGCTTGGGCGGCACCGACGGCAGGGTAGGCGTGATCGGCCCGGCATCGCTGCTGCCTGTAGCGCCTGGTGTCGGCCCGGTGGGAAAGGGATTGAGCGTCGGGAACGGCATCGGTAGTGGATCAAGCGTTGGCAGCGCGGTCGGGAACGGATCGGGATGGGGCGGCTTGGTCGCTTGCGCGGGGGTCGGCGTCGGGCTCGGCGGGTCGAGCGGCACGTTTGGCGCGGTGAGTATGGGCGGCGGCGGTGCGACGCGGAACACTCCGGCCAGCCCGGCGATCAGGCCATATATCACCACGCCATGTATCACCGCCACCGCACCGATAGTGGTGGCGCGGCCGCGCGGATTGGGATGGGTAGCATAGGTCATAGCACCGCTCTCCTGTTGTCGCCCTGCCGTTTGCCGGCGGGTACGATCGTCTATAATGTGATAGTATCACATCACATGACGACGCCAAACGGAATCTTTCCGATACCAAGCGTGCGGCAAGGCTTGCGCAGCCCCCGTTCCCGACGCATCACAGCCCATGGACAGCATTGGTTTTCAAGTGCTGGCGGTGCTCGCCGGCAAGGCCGTGCCGTTTCGCGGCGGTGATGAGCCCAGCGCAATCGCCAAGGCTCCTGTCGACGGCGCGGCCACCATTGGCCTGCTCGGACTGTTGGGCGATGAGCAGGCTGACCTCACCGTCCATGGCGGCCTCGACAAGGCCATCCACCACTACCCGCATGACCATTATGGCTGGTGGCAGGGGGCCATCGGCCCGCACCGGCTGTTGGCGGCACCCGGCGGTTTTGGCGAAAACATCGCGACGCTGGGCCTGACCGAGGAGAATGTGTGCCTCGGCGACCGCTACCGCCTAGGCACCGCATTGGTCGAGGTCAGCCAGGGGCGCCAGCCGTGCTGGAAGCTCGATCACCATTTCGCACGCCGCCGTATCACCGCCCGCGTGGTCGCCACGGGGCGCTGCGGCTGGTATTACCGCGTGATCGAAGGCGGCATGGTGGCGGCAGGCGAGCGGATGGTTCTGGTGGATCAGCCGCTGCCACAATGGAGCGTGGCGCGGATGTTCGCGCTGCTGATCAAGGGCGATGGCAGTGCTGATCCAGCCGCGCTGCGGGCGTTGACATCACAACCCCTACTTGCCGAGCCGTGGCGACGCCGTGCACGGGAACTGGGGCGCTAGTGGTCCGACTCTGACATTCGATACCGCTTGAGGCCAAGTCGCGCTGGAATGTCAGAATCTTTTCAGGCCACTAGAAGATTTTGATTCTAGTGGATTTTGCGATTTTGACATTTGCAGACCCATCCCAACCGCCAGGGGATGCAAATGTCAAAATCAATCCACTAGGGTAGCGCCCCGATCACACCTTGCGATGTTCCGCCTTGACCCAGCGTACCGTGTGCGAACTGGCGCGCATCACCACGCTTTCGGTGGTCATCACCCCGTCCTTGCGCTTCTTCACGCCGGCCAGCAGCGAGCCATCGGTAACGCCCGTGGCGGCAAAGATGCAATCGCCGCGCGCCAACTCCTCAAGATCGTAAATCTTCCCCAGGTCGGTGATGCCCCATTTGCGGGCGCGGGCCTTCTCGTCCTCGTTGCGGAACACCAGCCGGCCCTTGAACTGCCCGCCGACACAGCGCAGCGCCGCCGCCGCCAGCACGCCCTCCGGCGCCCCGCCCGAGCCCATGTAGAGGTCGATCCCGGTATCCTCATTGGTGGTGGCGATCACGCCGGCCACATCGCCATCGGGGATCAGCTGAATACCGCAGCCGATCGCGCGCAGCTCCGCGATAAGATCGGCGTGGCGTGGGCGATCCAGCACGCAGACGGTGATCTCACGCGGTTCGACGCCCTTGGCGGCGGCCACCGCCGCGACGTTCTGCGTCGCCGTTTTGGTGAGGTCGATCACGCCCTTGGGATAGCCGGGGCCGACCGCCAGCTTGTCCATATAGACATCGGGCGCGTTGAGCAGGCAGCCTTCCTCGCCGATGGCCAGCACCGCCAGCGCATTGGGGCCGTTCTTGGCGGTGATGGTGGTGCCCTCCAGCGGGTCGAGCGCAATGTCGATGCGCGGGCCTTTGCCGATGGCCGAGCCGACCTTCTCGCCGATATAGAGCATCGGCGCCTCATCGCGCTCACCCTCCCCGATGACCACGGTGCCGTCCATGTAAAGTTCGTTCAGCGCGGTGCGCATGGCCGTGACCGCCGCCTGATCGGCCGCCTTTTCATCGCCGCGCCCGACCATCTTGGCCGCTGCCACCGCTGCCGCCTCGGTCACGCGGACCATTTCGAGGACGAGGACGCGGTCAAGAATGTGGCTGACGGGGGTGTCGGTCATGGGGTTCCCTTGTTTTCAGGCTGCCAGCGAAGGCACTAGGTATGTGTAAGGCTCGGGCTTACCGGGAGGTTACCGGCTTGTCGAGCGGGGGGGATAATCGTGCCGCGTTACCGATTTCGGTCACTCCCCCAAAAATCACTCCCCCAATATATGCATCACCAGCGGCGCCGCCGCCAGACTGGGCGAGCCTTCGAGCAGCTTCAGCGCGTGGGTCACCGCCGCCTCGGGGCCATCATGCGTGACCATCGCGACCAGAACGTCGGCTGCCTCGCCATCGGGGCCAGATTGGCCCTTTTGTATGAGGCTCTCGATCGAGACGCCGGCATCGCGCATTGCGGCGGTGATCTCGGCAAGCACGCCGGGGCGATCCGCGACGATAAAGCGGATATAGGCCCGGCTGGTGCGGTGGCCCGAGGGGGCGGGTGGCATCGCGACCAGATCGGCGGCGGGCACCGAGAAGGCCATGTCCGCCTCGAAGCCGGCGTCCAGCCCGCGCGCGATGTCGATAAGGTCGGCGACCACTGCGCTGGCGGTGGGGCCATCGCCGGCGCCCGCGCCCTGAAACAGCAGCCGCCCGGAGAAATTGCCCTCGGCAACCACAGCATTCGTCGCGCCCTTCACATGCGCCAACGGATGCGCCAGCGGCACCAGATGCGGCTGCACCCGCTGAAACAGCGATACGTCTCCGTCGCAATCCGCCCCGTCACACTCCGCCCCGTCACACTCCGCCATGGCGATCAGCCGGATGACATAGCCCAGCGCGGCGGCCTGCGCGATGTCAGCGGCCAGGATGCGCGATATGCCGGCAGTCTCGACCGAGGCGAAATCGGGCGCCGCGCCGAACGCTATGGCCGAAAGGATCGCCAGCTTGTGCGCCGCATCGGTGCCCTCAATGTCGAAGGCCGGGTCGGCCTCGGCAAAGCCGCGCGCCTGCGCCTCGGCCAGCACATCGGTGAAATCGCGGCCCGTCTCCTCCATCGCCGAGAGGATGAAATTGCAGGTGCCGTTGAGGATACCGTATACCCGGGCCAGCGCATTGGCCGCTGCTCCCTCGCGAAGCCCCTTGATCACCGGCACGCCGCCCGCCACCGCCGCCTCGAAGCGCAGCGGCACGCCCGCCGCCTCGGCCAAAGCGGCGAGTTCGCGGCCGTGGTGGGCGATCATCGCCTTATTGGCGGTGACCAGGCCCTTGCCGCCGGCGATGGCCTTGCGTGCCAGCGTCAACGCCGGGCCATCCGCCCCGCCGACCAGCTCGACGACGATATCGACATCGGCGCGGGCCGTCATCGCGGTGATGTCATCCTCCCACGCATAGGCCGACAGATCGATGCCGCGATCCTTGGCGCGGTCGCGCGCGCCGATCGCGGTGATCACAAGCCTGCGCCCGGCGCGGCGCGCGATCAGCAGCGCATTGGTCTCGATCAGGCGAATGACCCCCGCCCCCACGGTGCCCAGCCCGGCAAGCGCAATTCTGAGCGGGGGTTTGGGTTCGAATTTCTGGTTCATTGGATCGCCTTTCGGCGGTGGGCCCTAGAGGGTTTTTAGGGCGGGGGGAAACTTCGTTTTGGCGTTGGCGAAGCGCGGCGCGATTTTTCAGTGCCGGTGCCGTCCGCATGGCCCCAGCTGCGCCAGCACCAGCCGATAATCCGCTTCCGCCGCCGCGCGGTCATTCCCGCTGGCCGAGACGTTGCTGGTTTCGGGCAGCACAGGCGGCAGAAAGCAAGCCAGCCGATACCACGCCAGCGTATCCCGGGCCGGCGGCAGCCCGCTGGGGTCGACCACTTCGGAGAAGGATGCACTCCACACCGATGGCCGCCCCGCATGATGCTCGACCGAGATCGAGGCCGGGGTGCCGCTGGCGGTGGCGAGGAAGATTTGCGTCTCGCCTTCGCCCGCCAGGGTTCCGGGTACATAGATCGCCTCGCGCACCGCGCTGATGCTGCCGGGCGCGTCGGGCGCGGCGATGGCTGCGATCATGGCCTTGGCGCGCGCCTCCAGCGAGGCATCGAGCAGCAGCTGCGCGTCGGCGGCGACCAACTGGATCGCGCCGGTTCCATCCACATGGCGCGCGAACAACAGCACCAGCTGTTTTTTCAGCATCGGCGGCTTGCCCCTGGCATCGAGTGGAACGTCGGCGAGGTATTTGATCGCGCCGTCCGGGGCGGCCCCGCGCAGCGCGTCCTGCGGCAGCGCCTGTATATACAGTCGCGCCCAGCCCTCCCGGACATTGCCGGCGCGTGCCGGTTCAAGCCGGGCGACCGACCGAATCTGCGCGATCAGGATCAGCGGTGCCGATTCGGTGAGGTCTGCCAGATCGGCGAATCCAGGGGCCTGCGCCGTCGCTGCAGAGGTTGCGGGCGCTTTGTCGTCCCGATTCGGGACATCGGCGGGCGCACCGGCCAGCGCCGGGCCCGCCGCCAGTGCGGTCGCCAGCAAAATGACGATTCGCCGCAGGAGTTTGCCGGTTCGCATAGCTATTCAACTTCACCTTGAAAATCGGTGGCTTGGCGCAAATGAGCCCCTTGCCCTGTCGCCAGCATACACAATTCACCGTAAAACGGGTGAATCGCCTTGTTCCGCCGTTTTGCGCCGATAAACCGTTGCACGACGGCAACATCACAGTTAAGCATCGTGAATACCGGAGCCTACGACGGCGCGGTCGTTGATGGTTCTGCAAGGCCGCACCAGCCCCCCAGGGGTCGGGCGGCGCCCGGGTTACCGGGGCGGGTTGGAAGTTTGGGATTTGGTCTTGTCTGGGGTCTTATGACTCTGTTCAGGGAATGCTTGTGAATCCCTTTCGGGGGGTTCCGGGCCCATATGGAGTTATGCGTCTGAATGGCTTACGCTGACCAGCAGATGAGCGGTAACCGCGTTACCGCACTTATCATCGTTGTCATTATTCATGTTGTGCTTGGCTATGCCCTGGTGACGGGCCTTGCCTATTCGGCGTTTCAGCAGGTTGCCAAGAAGCTGACCACCGTCGAAATCAAGAAGGACGACCCCAAGAAGCCGCCACCACCGCCGCCGCCCAAGAGCGCGCCGCCGCCGCCGATTGTCGCGCCGCCGCCGCCGATCAATATCGCGCCGGCGCCGCCGATGATCCAGACCGTGGCCGCGCCGCCTCCCTATGTGCCGCCGGCACCCGTTCTGGCCGCGCCGACCGCGCCGCCGGCCCCGCGTTTCACCGCCAAGGGCGCGGTTCCGCGCAACTCGCCGGCGTCGTGGGCTACGACCGACGATTATCCGGCGCGCGCTCTTCGCGAACAACGCGCCGGGACCACCGGGTTCCATCTGACTATCGGATCCGATGGGCGGGTTACCGGCTGCGAGATCACCGCGTCCAGCGGCAGCCCGGACCTTGACGATGCGGCGTGCAAATTCACCACCAGTCGTGCGCGGTTTACCCCGGCGACCGATGGCGATGGCAGGCCGACCACCGGCACCTTCTCCAGCCGGGTGAAGTGGGTTATTCCCAAGGACGAAGAGTAAGTTTCGCCGAAAATATTCAACCGGGCCCCTCGCATGAATTGACAGACATCCTGCCGATCGCCCGCCGCCAACCAATGTGATTTGAGAGGACTACCAAATGGTTTTTGAAATTCTTGCCGCCGCAGACAATGCTGCCCCGCAGAACAAGTTCGGCTTCATGGAAGCGCTCCAGGCGGGCGGCTTTATTTCGTGGTCGGTGGTGACCATCCTGGCGATCATGTCGTTCGGATCGTTCTTCATCCTGTTCACCAAATGGTGGGACCAGTCGAAGATCATGAAGCAGGCCGGCATGCTGAACACCTCATTCTGGCGCGCGCCCACCCTGCGCGAAGGCGCCACCAAGCTCGACAAGGACGGCGCCTGGCGCCAGATGGTCGACGATGTGACCACCGCCGAGGACCAGCACAGCAAGATGGCCAACGCCATGGAAGCGCATGACTGGCTGAACGGTTCGCTGTCGCGTTCGGAGGCCTATATCAACGCACGGCTGGCGGCTGGTCTGCCGTTCCTGGCAACGGTCGGCGCAACTTCGCCGTTCATCGGCCTGTTCGGTACGGTGGTCGGCATCTATCGCGCGCTGATCGCGATCGGTCTGGCCGGTTCGGCCTCGATCGACAAGGTCGCGGGTCCGGTGGGTGAGGCGCTGATCATGACTGCGCTGGGTCTGCTGGTCGCGGTTCCTGCCGTGCTGGCCTACAACTTCCTGCAGGCACGCAACAAGCGGATCGCCGAGTCGCTGGCGGCGTTCTCGACCGACCTGCTGGCCAACATCAATTCGAACGGTGCGATCAAGCCGAAGGTTATGACCGCTCCGGTTCGCGCTGCTGCGCCAGTCGCTCCCAAGCCCACCCCTCCCAAGATGTAATCACCGCTGGGCGCTGCCCCGAGAGCCTCGGCTCTGGGTGCGGCGCTCGCGTGGGGATGGGGGGTGCGGCACGCTGCCACCCCCAGTCCCGGTCTCCATTGCATGTTCCCGTTGGCGGGCATGCAAGCATAGGATGATACAATGGCAATTTCGACAGGCGGCGCGGGCGGTGAGGAACGTCCGATGTCGGATATCAACACCACTCCGCTGGTCGACGTGATGCTGGTGCTGCTGATCATCTTCCTGATCGCGGTCCCGGTTGCGATCCAGCAGATCCAGAAGCTCAAGATCCCGATCATGGAATCGATCGAATCGAAGGACAAGGTCGAGAACCTGCTCCTGACGGTCAGCACTTCGGACGAGGGCGGGCGCAGCGCCGGTGATCCGGGCTTCACCGGTGCTTCGCGCGGCGGCGAATGCCGGGTGTATTTCAACAATATCACCCCGGTCACATCGGACGAACTGCGCGACATGGCGTTCAAGCGGCTCGATCAGATCGTCAAGCGCGAGGGCGGTGCCGAGGCATTGCGCGCCAACCCCGAAAAGGTGCCGCAGGTCCATATTCGCGGCGACGTGAATGCGCCGTGGCGCTGCATTGCGGGCGCGATCTACAATGTGCAGATCTCGGGCTATCCGACTGTCGGCTTCATCACCAACAAGGTCGACCCGAACGGTTAGTTCTTGGCGGCTAATTTCTGGCGGCAATTTCGGCGGTTGATCTGGGCAACGCCCTGGGCGCTGCGGTTTGAATTTAAGGAGTATTCCCATGGCAATGTCAGGCGGCAAGGACGATGGCTCGCCGATGATGGAGATGAACACGACGCCGTTGATCGACGTCATGCTCGTTCTGCTCATCATGTTCATTATCACCATCCCGGTGGCGACCCATTCGCTGAATATCGATCTGCCAAGCCCGCAGCCGACGCCGCCGAAGGATATCGTCAAGCCGACCAAGAACAAGGTCAGCATCACACCTGACAATCAGATCCAGTGGAATGGTAATGTCGTGACTGACGGGCAGCTGGTGACTCTGCTGCAACAGGACGCGGCGACCAACCCCGAGCCTGAGCTGCAGTATCAACCCGATGCGCAGGCGGCCTATGACCTTTCGGTGCATGTGCTGAACATCATCAAGGGTTCGGGCGTGACCAAGTTCGGCTTTGTCGGCAATGAGCAATTTGTGACGTTTGGCCGGGCCTCGAATTCGAGGTCGCCAAACGCGAACTGATCAATGCGGAATTGGTGAGGGGGGCCGGGCAATCGGCCCCCTATTTCATGTGCGCTACCCGCGCCCAATTACGCGCGCCCAATTACGCGCGCATCGCCGCCGCCGCGAGCGTCTCGGCCTCGGCGATCAGGTCATCATCGGCCGCCCCGGCCGGCAGGCTTTCGCGCCCGATCATCGTCATCAGCGGCACCGCCAGCGGGCTGACCCGCTCCAGCCGCACGTGATCGATACCCGCGCTGGCCCGCTCCAGCACGTCGCCGATCCGATCGACATCGGTCAACCGCGCGCGCGCATCGGCCCAGGCGGCCTGGATAAGCAGATGATCGGGCTCATAACGTTGGAGTACATCATAGATTAGATCGGTCGAGAAGGTCACCTGCCGCCCGGTCTTGCGGCTGCCCGGCTGCGCGCGTTCAATCAGGCCGGAAATCACCGCCACCTCACGAAAGGCGCGGCGCAGCAGGTATGACCCCTGCACCCAAGCGATGAATTCATCGACCAGAATGTCGGACGAAAGCAGGTCCTGGGGCGCCTCGACCGGATGCAGGCCCCACACCCCCAGCGCGTAATCATTGGCCACAAAACCCAGCGGAGCAAGACCGCGCTCCTCCATCCGCCGCGTCAGCAACATGCCCAGCGACTGATTGGCGGGCCAGCCCTCGAACGTGTAAAACACCGTGTAATGACGCGCCCCATAGGGAAAACTTTCGACCAGCAACCGCCCCGGTGTGGGCAGGCGCGAGCGCCAATCCTGCACCTCCAGCCATTCGCGCACGCCGTCAGGAAAGCGCGCCCAGCCCACACGGTCGTTCATCAGCGCCTGCACCCGGGTGGCAAGATGCGTCGAGATCGGAATGCGCGCGCCATTGTAGCTGGGGATTGACGCAGAACGCTTGGACGCGCGCACGATCAGGTAGGATTCGCGCAGAGCCTCGACCTCCAGATCGAGCCCGGCAAAGCGGAAGGTATCGCCGGGGCTGAGCGTGCCGGCAAAGCCCTCCTCGATGCGGCCGAGTGACCGGCCTCCTTTCCCGCTGCCCCCCCGGAAACGCACGTCGACCATCTCGGCGTCGACGATGATCCCCGCATTGAAACGGTGCCGCGCGGCAAGCTCGGGATGGGTCAGCCGCCAGAACCCCGAGGCATCGCGGGTGATGCGTCGGAACCGGTCATACGCGCGCAAGGCATAGCCGCCGGTCGCGACGAAATTGAGCACGCGCCCAAACAGCGCCGCATTGACGCCGGCGTAGGGCGCCGCGGATTGTACCTCGGCCAGCAACGCCGCCTCCTCGAACGGCGCGGCGCAGGCACACGCCATGACATGCTGGGCCAGCACGTCGAGCCCGCCGGGGCGAAAGTCCTCGCCATCACGCTGGCCATCGGCCACCGCTTCGGCCGCCGCAAAGGCCTCAAGGAACTCGAAGCGGTTGCCGGGGACCAGCAGCGCCTTGCTCGGGCAATCGAGCCGGTGGTTGGCGCGCCCGATCCGCTGAAGCAACCGCGACGATCCCTTGGGCGCGCCCATCTGTACCACCAGGTCGATATCGCCCCAATCGACGCCCAGATCGAGGCTGGCAGTGGCGACCAAAGCACGCAGATCGCCGCGCGCCATCGCCCCCTCAACCTTGGCCCGCGCCTCACGCGACAGCGAGCCGTGGTGGATGCCGATCGGCAGATTGGCGTCATTGGCCTCCCACAGCAGCGAAAAGATATACTCAGCCAGGAAGCGCGTATTGGTGAAGATCAGGACCATGCGATGCGCCGCGATCGCCTCCATCAGCTGCGGCACGGCCCAAGCCGCGGCGTGCCCGCCCCAAGGAATGATCGCATGCTCGGGCAGGAGGATCTCGACCTGCGGCGGCGCTCCCGGCTCACCCAGCACCAGCTCGACCGCGCCGTCGGTTCCAGCGTCATGCGGCGCCAGCCACGCGGCAAACGCCTGCGGATCGGCGAGAGTCGCCGAGAGCGCAATCCGCCGCAGCCCCGGCGCCCACCCCTGCAGCCGCGCCAGCGACAGCGCCAGCAGATCGCCGCGCTTGGTGGGGGCGAAAGCGTGGATCTCATCGATCACCACCCGCTGAAGCGTGGCGAATAATGCAGCACTCTCAGGATAGGACAGCAGCAGCGATAACGACTCGGGCGTGGTTAGCAGCACATGCGGCGGGCGGGCGCGTTGCCTTGCCTTGCGATCGGAGGGGGTATCGCCGCTACGCGTCTCGACGGTTATCGGCAGGCCCATATCGGCAATCGGCGTCAGCAGATTGCGCCGCACATCATGCGCCAACGCCTTCAGCGGCGAGATGTACAGCGTGTGCAGGCCCTCGGGCAGCGGCGCGCCGCCCAGACGCGACGGGGTGAATGCGGCCAGCGTGGGCATAAACCCAGCCAGCGTCTTGCCCGCGCCGGTATCGGCCACGAGCAGCGCATGGCGCCGCGCATCATCGGCGGCGAGCATCTGCGTCTGATGCCGCCGCACTTCCCAGCCCCGGCCCGTAAACCATGCCGCGATCTCGGGGGGCAGGGCGGGCGTGTCCGCCATCAGACGCCGCGCGTGATGCCCGATAGCGCCAGCTCGGCATCGATGGCGGCGAGCAGGCGGGCGAGGCCGGCCTGGCTGCTGCTCTCGGCGCGCGCGGTCAAGGCAGGCTGGGTGTTCGACGCGCGCAGCAGCCACCAGCCATCCATGGTATCGACGCGCACCCCGTCGACGGTATTGACGCGCGAGCCGGCCTTGGCCAGCCGCCTCGCGACCTCGGTGACCACGGCGAATTTGCGCGTATCGCTCACCGGAAAGCGCAATTCGGGGGTGTTGATCACCTCGGGCATCGCGCCGCGCATCTCGGTCACGCTCCGCCCCAGCCGCACCGAGGCCGCGATGAGGCGCAGCGCGGCGTAAAGCGCGTCGTCATAGCCGTAATAATCATCGGCAAAGCAGACATGTCCGGTCATCTCACCGCCCAATGGCGCGCCAAGTTCGGCCATTTTGGATTTAATCGCGCTGTGCCCGGTCTTCCACATCACCGGCTCCCCGCCCAGCGCCGCGATCCGATCGAACAATGCCTGCGACGCCTTCACATCGGCGATAATCGTGGCACCGGGCCGCCGCGCCAGCACGTCCTGCGCATAGATCATCAGCAGCTGATCGCCCCAGATGGCCCGCCCCAGGCTGTCCACCACCCCGATCCGGTCGCCATCGCCATCGAAAGCTACGCCAAAATCGAGGTGCTTCGCTGCGACCAGATTACGCAAATCTGCGAGGTTTTTTTCCTCAGTTGGATCAGGATGGTGGTTCGGAAAATGCCCATCGACATCGGTGAACAGCAAGTGATGCTCCCCCGGCAGCAGGGCGGTCAGCGCGGTGAGCGCGGGGCCGGCGGCGCCATTGCCCGCGTCCCAGCCGACGCGCAAGCCGGTCAGCGCAGAGCGGTCGATGCCTTTCAGCGCGCCGAGCAACCGTTCGACATAAGCGCCGAGGACCTTGCGATTCTCGATTCCGCCCTTGCCCTCGCCATCAGATTGCCCGCGCGTGGCAATTCCGTTTCGCCACCCGGCGCTTTCGTACCGCCACCCGGCGCTGGCCGCCATCGCGCCCAGCCGCTGGAGATCGCCGCCAAAGAACGGCCGGCCGCCAAGTACTATCTTGAAGCCATTGTGGTCGCCGGGATTGTGGCTGCCAGTTACCTGAATGCCGCCATCCACCTCTGGGGATGAAGCCTCGGCGTAATATAGCATCGGGGTGGGGCCCAGCCCGATCCGCACCACATCGGCGCCGCATTCGGTCAGCCCGCCGACCAGCGCGGCCTCCAGCTCGGGCGAGCTGAGCCTTCCATCATAGCCGACCACGACTTTGGGGCGGCCGCTTGGGTTATTGTGCATACCTGCGCGCGCAACCGTGCCAAAGCAGCGCCCGACCGCGCGCGCATCCGCCGGCCCGAGCGTTTCGCCGATGACGCCCCTGATGTCATATTCGCGCAGGATGCTGGGGTGGAACATGTGGCCACGCGGTGATGTCGGCGGGGCGGGCGGAGGCTGGCTCATCGATGCTGTATCACGGGCGAGCCCTTAGCGGAGCCGCTGGCCGCTGATCTCCGCCAGCAGCAGGTCGCGCGCATCATTGGCTTCGTGGACCAGCGCCGCGCTGCCGCCACGATCGGGGTGGACGCGGGTGAGCAGCGCCTTGTGGGCATCGATAATTGCATCGCGCCCGGCCCCCGGCCCGACCCCCAGCAACGCACACGCCCGCGCCGAGCCGGGCGCGTGCCCAGATGAGGGTCGGGCGGGCATTGCCATCATCTCCCACGGCCAGCGCCCGGTGATCAACTTGCAGCCGATAACGGCCATTGCGGCCAGAAAGATAAGCCTGCCCACGCGGAAACTCTAAATTGCCAGCTCGGGCTCGGCATCGGCCGTTGCGCGCGCCGGCAGGTTCAGTCCCGCCAGCAGCCCGCGCAATTCCTGCCGCGCCACCAGATGGCTGGTGCCCAATTCGCCCAGATGTCCTTTATCGAGCAACGTCAGGCCCGAGGGGAACAGCTCGCGGTAGATCACGCGTTCGGACAGGCCGCCGGTGATGCGGAACCCGACGCGCTTGGACAATTCGATCAGCGCGCCGTCGATGCGGCGCATATTGCGCGCCTCGACGTGTTGCGTGCGGTTGCGGACGACGACCCAGTCCATCTCGCGCCGGGCGCGGCCCGCCTGTGCCTCGACCAGCCCGGTTTTGGCGCGGGCCTTGCGGGTTTCCCAGATCAGCTCGGCATAGAATGACAGGCGGCGAACCTTGAACGTCTCGGCATCGACCTGGCCGATCAGGTCGAAATCGACGAAACTGTCATTGAGCGGGGTGACCAGTGTGTCGGCCCCGGTCGCGGCGTGGCGGGCAAAGGGATCGTCGCGGCCCGGCGTGTCGAACACCACGAAATCCATGCCATCGCCGAGGTCGCTGCATAGCGTGTCAAGCTCGGCGGTGGTGGTGCCGCCAAACACCGCGAATCGGCACGAGGGCAGCGCAATCCCCCGGCGCCGCGTGGTTTCCTCACGGTTTTCGAGATAGCGGTGCAGCGTGCGCTGGCGCGGATCGAGGTCGATTGCGGCCACCTTCGCGCCCTGATGCGCCAGCGCGATCGCGACATGGACGGCGGTGGTGGACTTGCCGGTGCCGCCTTTCTCATTGGCGAAAACGATGCGGTGAGGCTGTTTTTGGACGTTCAAGGCGCGGGCTCGATCTGGCTATGGCGGTTACGGACTGGCGGTTGCTGGCGGGCGGTCGCTCGGGCTAGGATGCCACAGCCCGAATGGGTATGGCTTTATCGAAGGGGGGCGCGGCGTGCAAACCGTCAATCGGCTTGATCCACTGCGAAATGCGGTTGATGCACTGCGGCGGAGCGGCCCTCTGGCGCTGATCCCGACCATGGGCTCGTTGCATGACGGGCATCTCAGCCTGGTTGCAGCGGCGCGGGAGGCCGTTGCGAAGCTGGGGGTGCCGGAGGGCGGGCATGTCGCGGTGTCGATCTTCGTCAACCCGCTGCAATTCGGCGCGAATGAGGATCTGGCCGCCTATCCACGCGATCTGGCGCGAGATTCGGCGCTGCTGGAGGGTGCCGGCGTGGACCTGCTGTGGGCGCCCACGGTCGATGTGATGTATCCGGCGGGGTTTGCGGCGAACATCAGCGTGGGCGGCATCGGCGAGGGGCTGTGCGGCGCGGCGCGGCCCGGACATTTTGACGGCGTCGCCACGGTCGTCGCCAAGCTGTTCCAGCAGGTCCGCCCCGATATTGCGCTGTTCGGTGAGAAGGATTGGCAACAGCTGGCAGTGATCAGGCGGATGGCGCGCGATCTGGATTTCACAGCGCCCCATGCCGATGCGATCCTCGGCGTGCCAACGATGCGTGAGGCGGACGGGCTCGCGATGTCGTCGCGCAATGCGTATCTGCGCGTCGACGAGCGCGCGCGGGCTGGCGCTTTGCCCGCCGCGATGCGCGCGTGCATCGCCGCGATAGCGGACGGGATGGGAGCGGAGCAGGCCTGTGAGGCGTTGGCGCAGGCATTGTTGGCGTCGGGGTTCGCTTCGGTCGATTATGCCGAGCTGCGCGATGCCGACACGCTGGGGGTGCCCGGCGCTGGTCCGGCGCGGCTGCTCGTGGCTGCCCGGATTGGCCGGGCGCGGCTCATCGACAATATGGCGGTTCCTGCGTCGATAAAGTGACGGGATCAGGCTGACGCGGCGAGTCCGAATGCGGCGCGTGCATCCTCCGGGATGGCAACGCCGGTCACCGCCGCGCGTTGCAAAACCTGCCAGTAATAGCGGTAGGTGGCGCGATCATGCAGCTCGCCCTGATACTGGATAGGGCCCCAGCTGACGGCTTGCGCGGCCAGCAGGATCACGGCGGCGTCGGCAACTTCGGAGAAATCGGGGGCCATGGCACGCACGATGGCGTCGATCTGGATCGGGTGGATGCTCCACATCCGCAGGAAGCCGAAATCCTGACGGGCCCGCAAGGCATCGGCGTAGACCACCCCGGCGTCGCGCAGTTCAAGGCACACGCTATGCGCCGGCACCAGCCCATGCGCCAGCGCGGCAGCGGCGATCTCGGCCTTGGCGCGCACGATCAGCCGGTGCTCGAACTGGTAGGGGCTGCGCATGGCGGAGGCGGGGATGGCGCCGTGGTGCGCGCTGACGAAATCCATCTGGCCGAAATCGAGCACCTGCATCCACGGCAGCGCCGCGATGGCCCGCACATCGGCCAGCGCGCCGTGGGTTTCGATCAGGACGTGGATCGGGATCTTACGGCGGATGCCACGGCTTGCGCAGGCCCCCTGGATTTCGGCGATGACTTCGCCGCATTGCCCCGCCGAGGTGACCTTGGGGATGGTGATATAGGCCACGCGGCCGCCGCAGCCGTCCAGGATGATCGCAATATCGCGCCGCCAATGGGGATGTTCGGGATCGTGGATGCGCACGCCGACGTGGCCAAAGCGGTTGTCCGGCGAGGCGATGGCTCGCGCGACCATTTCGGCGTGGTCCTGCTCCATGCCGGCGGCGGCGCCGTCCTCCAGGTCGCAGGTGATGTCGAAGGTCGGGGCGTTTTGGTGGGCCTGAAGCGCCAAAGCCTTGGCGATCAGTTTGGCGCTGCCGGCGAAATGCTCGCAGGCGGGGATGATCGGGAAGGATTTCTCGCCGGTATACAGCGCTTCGGCGGGGTTGATCAGCGTGCTCATGGAGAGCGGTCTGTGGCGGTGATCGGGATTGGCGGCAACAGGAAACGGACGCGGCGCAAGGTTGGCGCTTGTCAGTTCACTTTATGTTCCTATAACCCGAGGGATGCCGCTCAAATCTTCCGATCTGATCGCTGCCGGGCCTTGTGCCGCTGTCGATGTCGCACGCGGGATCGGGCGTTTGTTCGCGCGCAACGACATCTGGTGCCTGGGTGAGATGCCGCTGCGTTCGTCGCGGCGGGCCGATCTGATGGGGATCGACGCGCGCGGCCAGATCGTGATCGTGGAGATCAAAGTGTCACGCGCGGACCTGATGGGCGATGCCAAATGGACCGATTACCTCGATCATTGCGACCGGTTTTACTGGGGATTGGCGGCGCATCTCGACCGGGCGTGTATGGATGGCGCGGGTTTCCTGCCGGGGCGGTGCGGGCTGATCGTGGCCGATGGCTATGACGCCGAGATCCTGCGCCCGGCGCCGCTGGTCCCGCTGGCCCCGGCACGGCGCAAGGCCGAGATTGAGCGGCTGGCCCGCGTGGCGATGCGGCGGGGTGCGGTGCGGCTCGATCCGGCGATTGGGCAATGGGGAGATGAGGGTTTTTGATTGGCGAGTCTTTTGTTGTGTAAAGCCTGTGCCATCCCGCCCCCCTCCCGACCTGGGATTAATATACTTGACACAGCAGAGTCGCGGATTCATAAGGGTTTCATGACCACGGAACCCCGCACCCTGATGGAAGCAGTCCGCTGCTTCGCGGACCCGGATGTTGCCCTCAAGCATATGGTAGATCTCCGTTGGCCAAGTGGCGTTCATTGCCCGGCCTGCGGTCGCACCGATGTTCGCTTCATCCCAACGCGGCGCATCTGGGAGTGCAAGGAAAAGCACGCGAAACGCCAGTTTTCGGCCAAAGTTGGCACAATCTTCGAGGACAGCGCCCTACCTCTCGATAAGTGGTTCGTTGCCATTTGGATGGTTGCCAACAGCAAGAATGGTATCAGTTCTTATGAGATGGGCCGTGCGATCGGCGTTACGCAAAAGTCGGCGTGGCACATGAACCACCGCATCCGTCTCGCGATGAAATTCGGCAGCATCGAGAAGATGGTTGGCGACGTGGAGCTCGATGAGACATTTGTCGGCGGCAAGGCTATCAATCGCCACAAGGGAGATCCGAAAAATGGTCCCGGTACGCACGGCAAGACTGCTGTGATCGGCGCTGTGAAGCGTGGCGGTGGTGCAATCGCTGCGGTCATCGAAAACACCGATACGGCTACGCTTGATGGCTTCGCGCATGCCGTGGTGTCGCCAAAGGCCACAAGTGTTTCGACGGACGAGCATGCGGGATACCGGCACCTTGGCCGCACATTCAATCACGGCGTCGTCCGGCATGGTGCGGGCGAATACGTTCGGGACCACCATCACACCAACAGCATCGAAGGATTTTGGGCGCTTCTGAAGCGGTCGATCAAGGGCACTTACATCAGTGTCGAGCCCTTCCACCTCGGTCGCTACGTTGACGAGCATGTTTTTCGCTTCAACGAGCGTCACGGCAACGATGCCGACCGTTTCGCATCCGCAGTCAGCCGTATTTTCGGCCGGCGTCTCACCTATCGGGAGTTGACGCGTAATGCAGCGATCGCAACCGCCACATGAGAGCCCCGAGAAGGCCGAGGCCGACGATCTTCGGACCCCGATGGAAAAGTTCCAAGACTTGGCGCGCAGCGTCGTGAACGCTCCTCGGGACAAGGTGAAAGAAGAAGAGGCGCGCATCGCGTTAGAAAATGCCGCGCGCAAAAAACGCCCGGTCAACCGCTGATGCTTACCTTGTACAAATCGGAGCGCGAAGTGGAGATCAAACTTCTCCATCCGCTATTCAGGGACATTTTGGGCTATCCCGAGGACGAACTAGATTGGGCCGTTCCTGTCGAGATGAGTTTTGGCCGCGAGAAGCGGATGAAAGAGGCTGACCTCGTAGCAAAGTACAAAGGCCGAAATGTCATAACCGTTGAAGCAAAAAAGCCAACGGTTCCAGTACAAGCACATATGGGGCAACTAGACTCCTATGCGTATCACCTTCAAACGCCATACAGCATAATTACGAATGGTCATCAGTTTATACTGAGGGGATACTATTCATTCAACAGTAGAATTAATGTCATTGATGAGAGCGTGGACGGCCTTGCCAGTTCAAAATGGGAGAAGCTATCCAGCCTGATATCGTTCAAAAATATCAAGTCAACTATTGATGAGCCATCGCTTCCGATAGCCTTGCCCGACGAGGGGAAAATCAGGGACTACAGGCGCTTCTTTCGGCGCATACACACAACGATCCGGGACCGTGACAAGCTCGATCCCGGTGCCGCCTTCGATGAACTGAGCAAGCTTCTGTTTCTAAAGGCGGCAGAAGATGAATGGTTGTCCCGCAATAGCGCGAAGCCTGTCCTGACAGCCGAGAAGATCCTTGAATTTGAGATTTTGGGAAAGGAGGCGGCGCAGAAGTTCGTCAATGAATGGTTCAACGCGGCAACAAACGAGCTTTTCCCGGGTGTCTTTGGGGATCAGCCCCAGATAAATCTCTCCCCAAGCACGCTGGCGCTTGTCCTCGACGATATGGCGAGCTTCCACGTCAAGGGCGGCGACGTGGACGTTAAGGGCCGCGCATTCGAAGAGTTTCTTCCCTCGCAATTGCGGGGCGAAGGGCTAGGCCAGTTCTTTACGCCTAGGCCCGTTGTCAATTTCATGGCAGACCTCGCGGGGATTTCCATCCACGACGTTGTGGCGGATTTTGCGTGCGGCTCGGGCGGGTTTCTCATCAAGGCGTTCGAGCAAATGGAGCGCGGCGTTGAGCAGTTGCCGGACGGCATGCTCGCGCGGCTTGGCAGCTCGCGGGCGGAGCTTTTGGAAGACATCAAATCCCATCAGATTTATGGCATCGACGCCGAACCCAGGGCGGCGCGCACCGCCAAAATGAACATGCTAATGTGGGGAGACGGGAAAAAGGTCGTCCGCGGAAACGGGCTCGACGATAAGGACCTTGCCGGGAATCCTTACGAGCTGGTGGAGTACAACCCGCGCAATCAAGGCTCAGGATGCACTGTCATCCTCGCAAATCCGCCGTTCGGCAGCAGTGAAAAGGATCAAACCATCCTTCGCCGCTATTCCCTTGGCAGCCAAACTCAGGAAAAGAAGTCTGAAAAGACCGAGATCTTGTTCATTGAGAAGGGGATCAAGCTGCTTCGCCCTGAGGGCAAGATGCTGATTGTGTTGCCGCAAGGTTTAATGAGCGGTGTGAACAACGCCCGCGTCCGCGATTACATTCACAGTCAGGCGGAAGTGAGGGCGGTGATTAGCCTTCCCACGCATTCCTTTGTTCAGTCTGGCGTCGCTACCGTTAACACCTGCGTACTGTTCCTTCAAAAATTTACCCAAGAAAAGAAGGACCTATACGACAAAAAAACGAAGAGCGTTGCGCCCGCAGTCATCAGGAAGCTCATCCGTACCGACCCGGATTTCGACTATCCAATCTTCATGGGTACAGCCGAGTTTGTTGGCTTTGAACCTAGCGGTCGAACCATCGTCGAGCCGGGCGAGAAGACCGACCTTGACCTACTGTTGGAGGATTTCGCGAACGACGATGGCTTGGCCAATCCTGAGATAGACCTTTTTGAGTTCGCGTCCCGCTTCTACGGCGAGAAATCGTTCCGCCGGAAGGACCAGACCGTTCGCGGAACGGTGAAGGGATTGAAGACGTCGTTCTCTATTCGCCTCGGTGAAACGGAAGATCGTTTCGACCCCCCGTTCTATTTGTTCAGGGCACAGGCCGGAACCACAATCCAAGCCCTTGAGCCGCTCGGGAATAGGGTTCGCAAGGGTAAGGACCGGCTTAGGATCGTAACTGAGGACGACAAGGACCGGGAGTTTGCCTTCGCCTCAGTCTCAAGTGATGGGAGCGTGACACTTGATGATATCGTAAAAGGCGAGGAGTTCAAAAAGGCATACCGACCTAAGAAAGTGGTTCCCGGCGATTTCATTTATAATCCGATGAGAATTAATATTGGAAGTATCGGAATAGTTCCTGATTCCGACAGAGAGATTATAACCAGCCCAGACTACGTTGTTTTCCGGGCCGATGGCATTAATCCTGACTTCCTTCTTAATATATTGCGTTCTCCATTTTACAGAATGTATATGGACGTTGTTTCGACAGGCTCGATAAGGGACCGTCTGTATTTCGAGGACTTACAAGCCCTGCGCATTCCTGACACCTCGGATGCTGAACAAATCTTTTTGTCGGAGTTCGGTCGGCGTGTCGATGAAGGGAGTCGTGACCTCCTTGCTGAAATCAGAGCGCAGCGATCACAGGTCAATGAGCGCCTTCATGCACTGGTTCGGGAGGCCGAAGTCAGGCATGGCGGAGTATCGGTCTCTGACTCATTCCGCGTCCTAGCGGAGAGGTGGAAACGTGAGACCGCAATACTCTCGTCGCTCTCGAAAAAAACGAAGCACCCTGCCTATCGCGAGATCGTGAAATTGGGCGATGCAGTGCTGCCCTATCTGATCTGTGAATTGGCTGGGCAGCCGGATCATTGGTTCTCGGCTTTGGAGGAGATTACTGGCAAGAACCCGGTGAGCGAAGCGGACAGAAAAGACATCCAGTGGGCGACTCAAGCGTGGGTTCGCTGGGCTCACGAAAATGGCATCACCCTGAATGTCTGAAGAATATCTAGCTCCCGAACTGGAGGCGAATTTCCCAAACCTCCGCCGAGGTGAGTACGAGAAAACCAGCAAGAACACGGCAGTTTACAACTGCATTGCCTATGCGGCTGAGGATGAAAGCGTGTGGTGGTGGCCCGACCATGGCGTGGGTATTTACTGGCCTGTTGGGGTTTCTCAGGAAGAGACAATCGAAAGCTTCGTTCATGCATACGGCTCGATTGGCTATGTGGTTTGTGACGACGGGTGCCGTAACGTCGAAGCTGGCTTCCAAAAGATCGCGATCTACGTGGATGATGATGGCGTTCCCAGCCACGCGGCGCGGCAACTCCCATCGGGATGTTGGACAAGCAAGCTGGGAAAGGCCGAGGATATCCGACACAACACATTGGAGGCAATCGAGAGCGACCCCATCATGGGGCTTGGCTACGGCAAGGTAGCTCTCATCATGCGCCGACCCGCCGTAGAGATCACTGAGTGAAGTATATTAACCCCTCCCGACCTCCCATTTAGTGTGCATCCTATGGGAGGTCGGGAGGGGGCGCGGGCCAATCCCGTCGGTAGACGGCAAACAACCGCACAGGCTTGCGGGCCGTCCGGGCCGCCAAGCAAACAGACTCCGCAGCATGGAACGGGCCTTCCCCGAAGCCGCCCTTGCGTGCTTTTCGCCAACACGCCTCGCTTGCCCTTGCCGCCCGGCCCGCGCATGCCTAACCCACCGACATGACCGAGGCGCAGACCCCAGCCGGCACCGGCGCCACCTTCACGCCGTTTCGCTATCCGGCGTTTCGCGCGATCTGGGTGGCCAACCTAACCTCGAACCTCGGCTCGATGATCCAGTCGGTCGCGGCGGCATGGCTGATGACCGACCTGACCAGCTCGCACCGGATGATCGCGCTGGTGCAGGCCTCATCGACCTTGCCGATCATGCTGTTCGGGGTGTTTGCGGGTGCCATCGCGGACAATTTCGACCGGCGGCGGGTGATGCTCTGCGCACAGCTGGGCATGCTGGTGGTTTCGGCCGCGCTGGCGCTGATGGACTGGGCGGGGCAGATCACACCGTGGCTGCTGCTGGGCTTTACGTTGAGTGTCGGCATCGGCACCGCGCTCAATTCGCCGGCGTGGCAGGCCTCGGTGCGGCAACAGGTGGGGCGTGCCGATTTGCCGCAGGCGATCGCGCTCAACACCATTTCGTTCAATCTGGCGCGGTGTGTCGGGCCCGCTTTGGGCGGTATGCTGATCTCGCTGTGGAATGTGAGCTTGGCGTTTGCGGTCAATGCGGTCAGCTACGTGGCGTTGATCGTGGTGCTGCTGCGCTGGAAACCGGGGCATAGCGCGCCCGAGCGGACCCCGATGCTGACGGCGATTGGCACTGGCTTGCGATTTTGCGCGGGGTCGCCGCCGATCCGGCGGGTGTTGCTGCGCGGGCTGACACTGGGGTTTGGGGTGGCGGGGTATCAGGCGCTGATCCCGGCGGTGGTGCGCGGGCCGCTGCATGGCAGCGAGATCGACTATGGGCTGCTGCTCGGGCTGTTCGGGATTGGCTCGATCGGCGCCGCGCTGTTCATCGGGCGCGCCAGACGCCGCTTTGGCACCGAGGCGGTGATTGCCGCCGCGATGCTGGCGTTCATCGCGGCGCAGTTGCTGCTGGCCAGCGCGCATTCGCTGATCGCCGCCGCGCCGGCCACGCTGATCGCGGGGGCGGGCTGGGTGACGGGCATGACCAGCATCAACGTAGTGATGCAGATGCGCTCGCCCGAGGCGATCCTTGGCCGCTGCCTGTCGATTTATCAGGCGGTGACGTTCGGCGGCATGGCGCTGGGCGCGTGGGCATGGGGGACGCTGGCCGATGCCACCAGCCTGGCCACCGCATTGCACGGCGCGGCGCTATTCCTGTTGATCGGCATGGCGGCATTGCGGCGCTGGGCCCCGTTGCCCGCGCCGACGACGCAAGTTACGCAAAATGCCCCATGAACCTCCCGACAGGAAGGCTCGCGCAACTTAACCGGAGCTTTACCATGTTGGGCCAAAAGGTGAGCCGCGACAGAGGATCGGGGCGCCCATGGATAGCTATCGAAGCTGGAGTGATGATATCGGCCCGACTTCGGGCGCCGAGGCCTATGGCGATGCGCGCGACGACGACGATATCGCTCCCGAGGCGCCGCCCTCGCCGGTGGGGCAGGATGAGCGGCGCATGCAGGTGCGCGCCTATAATTACTGGGCCGGGCTGCTGGGGGAGCGCAATTTTCCCGCGATCGCCGATCTGGCCATCGATACGCTGCCCGATTTTGCGCCGCATGCGGTACTGCTCGATTTCTCCAAGGGCATCGAGAATCCGGCGATCAGCTTTCTGGGCGACCAACTGGCCAGCGAATGCGGTGCGGCAAAGACGATCCGCCGGCTGTCCGATGTGCCAGGGCGCTCGCTGCTGTCGCGGATAACCGACCATTACATGCAGATTCTGGCCAATGAATCGCCGATCGGTTTTGAGGCGGAATTCGTCAATCTGGCCGATCGCACGGTCCTCTATCGCGGGATTTTGCTGCCCTTTGCCAATGACGATGGCCGGATCGGGCATATTCTGGGCGTGATCAACTGGAAGGAGCTGGCCGACCAGCAGACCACCGACGCGCTGCTGCTGGAGATCGATCAGGCGCTGCAAACGCTGCCGGCCCCGGTGTTGCGCGATGTGCCGCGCGCGCTCTCGCCGCGTTCCGCCGATGGTACGCCGGGCTGGGCCGATGGTCCTGTGGTGGCGCCGGTTGCCCTGCCCAATACACCCAATACGCCCAATGTGTTCGATATGGTGGGGATGCCCGCGCTGGCGGCGGGGGCGATTGCCTGGCCCAAGCCGGCCTTTGGCGCCGAACGTGACTTGCCAGTGCCCACCCTTTCGCTCGCGCCAGCACCAGCCAATCGGTCGGCGCTGAACCCTGCTGACATGGCGCTGGCCGATTGGCTGGCCAGCGCGCGCGAATCGGCCGAAGCAGCCAATGGCGCCGAGGATCGCAGCCGGCTGGCGCTCTATGCCGCGATCGGCCGCGCGTGGGATTTTGCGCTGGCCGCTGCCGCCGCGCCGGCCGATCTCGCCGCGCTGATCGGCGATGCCGGGCTGACCGTGCAAGAGCGCGCGCCGCTGATCCCGGTGGTCAAGCTGGTGTTCGGGGCCGGTTACGACAAGACGCGGCTTACCGAATTTGCCACCGCGCTGGCCCATGCCGAGCGGCTGGGCCTGGCACGCGGCGCGCTGACCGCGTATCTGGCAGCGACGCCGGGCGGGCTCAAGCGCGTGGTGCAGGATGAGCGCAAGGCGCGGCGCGGCGAACATACGCCCGCACCCGCCGCCACACTGCGCGCCGGACCCAAGCGCGGGATGGCCAAATTGCTGCGCGCGATGGCGCCGCTGGGGCTGGACGATCTGCGCGCGGAGGGCAGCGAATTTACGCTGCTTGTCGCGCGGCGCAGCGCCTCCGGCGTGGTGGTGCTGGGTGAGGTCGGCGGTGATGTCCCACTGTTCGAACGCGCAGTTCGGGCCTTGCTGGGCTAAACAACCCCGCCATCGCACGGCGCATCCTTCATGCCGCGTTCAGCCGGTGATGTGCTAGCCGGGCGCGATGCGACGCCCCGCCCTATTCCCGCGCCTGATGGCATCTCTTGCTGCCGCCGCGATGCTCGCCGCCACGCTTGCCCCCATGCCCGCCACCGCGCAGGGCATCCTGCGCGATGCCGAGACCGAGGCGCTGCTGCGCGATCTGGCGGCGCCGCTGGTGCGTGCGGCGGGGCTCGATCCGCGCAATGTCGATATCGTACTGGTCAACGATCCCGAGGTGAACGCTTTCGTCGCCGGCGGTCAGGCGGTCTATATCAACAGCGGGCTGATCAACGAGGCGGACAATGCCGCCGAGGTGCAGGGGGTCATCGCGCATGAACTGGGCCATGTGACCGGCGGCCATGCCATCGATGACCGCGGGGCGAGGGCGGCGGGGCATATCTCGATCCTCTCGGTGTTATTGGCGGCGGCGGCGATGGCGGCGGGCGGCGGCGAGGCGGGGCTGGCGGTGCTTGCGGCGGGACAGCAGGCGGCAATCGGCAAATATATTGCCTATACGCGCGGTGAGGAGGAGCAGGCCGATGCGGCGGGCGCCTCATTCCTGTCCAAAGCCGGGATTTCGGGGCGCGGTTCGATCGAGTTCTTTCACAAGCTGCTCAATCTGGAAAACCGCTATGGGCTGACCCGGACCGATGAGGACGCGTTTTATACCGATCATCCGCTGACCGACGACCGGATCGCGACCTTGCAGGATGTCTATGAGAAGGACCCGGCGTGGAACCGCCCGGCCGATCTGCTGATCGAGGCACGGTTTCAGCGGATCAAGGCCAAGCTGGTCGGCTATCTCGATGAGCCCGCCGACACGATGCGCGCCTATCCGGAGTATCTGACGGGCGAGCCAGCGCGGTATGCCCGCGCCTATGCGCTGCACAAGGAGGGCTTCCTCGACAAATCGATGGCGGAGACCGACACGCTGCTGGCAGGGGCGCCCAACGATCCGTATTTCCTGGAGCTGAAAGGCCAGATCCTGCTGGAGGCGGGGCACCCGGCCGAGGCTTTGGCACCGCTGCGCCGCGCGACAGAGTTGACCAACAATCAGCCGCTGATCGCCACCACCTTTGGCCATGCGCTGATCGCGGTGGACGATGGCGCGCCCAATGGCGCCCATTTTGCCGAGGCGACCCGCGTGCTGAAGGCGGCGGTGTCGCGCGACCGGGAGAACCCGTTTGCCTGGTATCAGCTGGGGGTGATCTATGCCGCCAATGACGATCTGCCCCGCGCGCAACTGGCCAGCGCCGAGCAGCAATCGCTGGAGGGCCGCATGCCCGAGGCACTGCGCAGTGCCGAGAGCGCGCTGGCCTCGCTGCCCAAGGATTCGCCCGATGGCTTGCGCGCGCAGGACATCGCGATGGAGGCCCGCGCCGCGATTGCGCATGACAAAAAGCGTCATTAGAGCGTTTTTTTCGAACGGAGTGGTACACGCAGTGACTCGGAAAAACGCGGTAAACCAAAGGTTCGCAGGATGAGCACCGCCCGATCCCGCGCGATCCTTGCGCTCTGCATTGCGTTGGGGGCGGTGCTGGGCGTAGCCGGGGCCGGGATGTGGCACGCGCGTTCCGACCGCGCCGCGATGGAGCAGATCGTCAGGGACTATGCCGCTACGCATCCCGACGGGGGCGCGGCGCCATCGGCTGCGCTTCGCTCAGCGGTCGAGGCGGGGTGGCCCGGCGCGGTGCTGGGCAACCCGCGCGGCAAGGTCACGCTGACTGAATTCACCGATTACGCCTGCGGCTATTGCCGGGGCAGTGTGGGCGATGTTGCGGCACTGATCGCCGCAAGCCCGGATTTGCGCGTGGTGGTGCGTGATCTGGCGGTGCTGACGCCCCAGAGCGAGGATGCGGCACGGATGGCGCTCGCTGCCGCGCGGCAGGGGCGATATGACGCGTTCCACGCCGCGATGTTCGCCGCCGGCAACCCCACGCCCGCGACCATTGCCGTCGCCGCGCGCGCCGCCGAGCTGGACCGGCCCCGCGCCCGGCGCGACGCGGCCAGCCCCGAGGTCAGCGCCGAGCTGGCGCGCAATCTGGCCTTTGCGCGCCAGCTCGGCTTCACCGGCACGCCCGGCTGGATGGTCGGCAATGCGGTGTTCGCCGGCGCGGTGGGTGAGGGCGAGCTGGCTCGCGCGGTGGCGGCGGCGCGCGGATAGGGCATCGGTTCAGGCTGAATCCCGTCGCGGGCTGCGGGATAATACGGTAAGGCCCCGTTGATGGCTGCGCTTCCTTTTCGCCCGACGCCCTTTTTCGCCAACAAGAACCGCGCTTTCTGGCGCTTGCAGGTGGTGGGCTGGGGCGGCGCGATGGTGCTGCGCGCGCTGTCCAGCCTCGCCAATGGTCAGCCTTTGTCGGGGCTGGCGCTGGTGTTGATCGCGACGATCACCGGTTTTTCGATCTCGCTGATCCTGGCGGTGGCGTTCCGGCTGTTGATCGGCAAACGGCCGTTCGTGACCTGGGCGGTGACGGGCGTGGCGGTGCCGATCGCGGTCAGCCTCTATGCTTTTATCGACGGCTGGGTCATCGCGCTGTACCGGCCCGATGCCTCGGTCGGATTCGCGCAATTGTTTGTGGGGGTGTTTTATCTTGATGCCACGCTGCTGGGGGCATGGTCGGCGTTGTATTACGCGATCAATTATTTCCTTCAGGTCGAAGAGCAGAACGATCAGCTGATCCGGCTGGAAAACCAGGCCACGGCGGCGCAGCTGGCGATGCTGAGGTATCAATTGAACCCGCATTTTCTGTTCAACACGCTCAATTCCATATCGACGCTGGTGCTGCTCAAGCAGACCGGGCCGGCCAATGCGATGCTGAGCCGGCTGTCGTCGTTCCTGCGCTATACGCTGATCCATGAGCCGGGCGGGCGGGTCAGCATGGATCAGGAGGTGGAGACGCTGAAGCTCTATCTCGATATCGAGCGGATGCGGTTTGAGGAGCGGCTGCGCACCGATTTCCGCATCGACCCAGCCAGTGGCCCCGCGCTGGTGCCCTCGCTGCTGCTCCAGCCTTTGGTGGAAAACGCGATCAAATATGCGGTGGCGCTGCAGGAAAGCGGGGCGGAAATCACCATCGCCTCGCAGCTCATCGGCAGCAACCTTCGGATCACCGTATCGGACACGGGTCCGGGGTTGCCAGCCAGCGGCGGCGGGAACAGGGTGTCGGGCGTGACCTTCGACGGCGGCGAGCAGGTGTCGACCGGGGTGGGTCTAGGCAATATCCGCGACCGGCTTGCACAGGCGTATGGCGCCAACCATATGTTTGATATCTTCGAGCCTGCCGAGGGGGGCTTTGCGGTGATGATCGAGATTCCGTTCGAGGCGCGGCCAGTGGCGGCGCCTTCCATCACTGCCAGCTGACCCACAGGACCCCTGCCCATGATCATCCGCACCATCCTTGTCGACGATGAGAAGCTGGCGATCCAGGGCTTGCAGTTGCGGCTGGAGAAATTCGCCGATGTCGAGATCATCGACACCTGCGCCAATGGCCGCGAGGCGATCCGCAAGATCAAGACCGAAAAGCCCGATCTGGTGTTCCTCGACATCCAGATGCCGGGGTTCGACGGGTTTTCGGTGGTAAAGGGCGTGATGGATATCGACCCGCCGCTGTTCGTGTTCGTGACCGCGTATCAGGAGCATGCGGTGCGCGCGTTCGAGGCCAATGCGGTGAATTACCTGATGAAGCCGGTTGATGAGGACCGGCTGGCCGACACGTTGGAGCGGGTGCGCGCGCGGCTGGGCGAGCGGCGGCTGGCCGAGGAGGCGGAACGGCTGAAGCTGGTGCTGGCCGAGGTAGCGCCCGACGCGATGGCGGCGATGGACGACGAGGCCGAGGATGCCGATGCCAGCGGCGGGCGCTTCGAGAAGCTGATCAATATCAAGGATCGCGGGCAAATTTTCCGCGTCGAGGTCGATACGATCGAGCATATCGAGGCGGCCGGCGATTACATGTGCATCCGCACCGCCAACAACTCGCTGATCCTGCGCGAGACGATGAAGGATCTGGAGCGGCGGCTCGATCCGCGGGTGTTTCAGCGGGTCCACCGCTCGACCATCGTTAATTTGAACCTTGTGCGCGAGGTGAAGCCGCACACCAATGGCGAGTGTTTTCTGGTGCTCGATTCGGGAGCGCAGGTGAAGGTCAGCCGGTCTTACCGCGAGGTGGTGGCGCGCTTCGTGCATTAGTTTGCTTGGGCGGCCTGCGGTGGCAGCCTGTGCCATCCCGCTCCCCTCCCGACCACCCATAGGTTACATCCTGGATGGGTGGTCGGGAGGGGGAGCGGGATGGCACAGGCTTCCTCGACCTAAACGCGCTCTTTCGCGCGTTCCGTCAAATAACGCCCCAAAACCGGACGCGGTGCACAAACTATGGTTACCGGGTTTGATCGCGGCCAAGCGGCACGGCAAGCCATGGCGCATCAGCCAAGGAAAAGCCCATGCGCCCCAATTCGATCAATCTGTTCGACCGTCTGTTTCTCTGTGCCTTTGTGATCGGCGCGTTCAGCACCGCGCATTCGCTGATCAAATTTCAGGCCGCGATCGCGACCAACCCGGCCTATGCCGGATCGGCCGGAACGATTGCGATGGCCAGTACGACGCTGGGCATGGCGGTTGGCATCGCGCTGCCGCTGTTGCTGTGGTACATGATCAGCCGCCGCGCCAGCAATGTGGCGCGCTGGCTGTATGTGGCGTTTTTCGTCGCCGGCGTGCTGATGCTGCCCTCGACGCTGGGGCTGGCCGCGCGGACCAGCATGCTGACCGTGATGCCCGGCCTGGTGACAATGGCGCTGCAGGGCGCGGCGATCTTCTGCCTGTTCCGCGCCGACGCGCGCGTGTGGTTCGGCGGTCCCGAAGCCGAGATGGCCGATGAGATGGCGGCTGAGGCGCCTGACGCGTAATACCAACCTGCGGTGAGGGTGACTCACGAGAGGGATTCCCAAAGCCGCAAAAGTCTGAATCAATGGCGCCCTGCATTTGGAGGGCGTGTCTATGGGATCGGCGATTGGCTTGCGGGGTGATTTTGACGGAGCGGCAT
>JANXUK010000143.1 GCA_025356275.1 Sphingomonadales bacterium
GGCGCACCAACTCTACCCCTAGTGGATTGATTTTGACATTGGCATCCCCTGGCGATTGTGATGGGTCTGCAAATGTCAAAATCGTAAAATCCACTAGAATCAAAATCTTCTAGTGGTCCGAAAAGATTCTGACATTCGAGCTCGACTTGGCCTCAAGCGGTATCGAATGTCAGAATCGGACCACTAGGTTGCAAGCGCCGCGCGCCCTGCCGCCGCGTTCAGCGTGTCGGCACTGCCGCAAAGCTGGGCGTTGAGCGCGGCGCGTTTGAGGAACAGGTGGCAGTGGTGTTCCTGGGTCAGGCCGATGCCGCCGTGGAACTGGACCGCTTCCTCGGTGACGGCGCTGTAAACCTCGCAGGCCAGCGCCTTCATCGCGCCGGTGGGCACGGGCGCCGGGTCGGCGGCGCGCGCCCAGAGCAGCGCGTCGGCAGCGGCGATCCGCACCTTCAAATCGGCGCAGCGGTGTTTCAGCGCCTGAAACATCGCCAGCGGGCGGTCGAATTGACGGCGGCCCTGGAGATACTCGACGCTCATCGTCAGCGCCGCCTGTGCGCCGGCCAGACTGTCCGCCGCCAGTGCCAGGTGCGCGCGCGGGGCCAGATGATCGTGCATTGGGCGCGCCGCTTCACCATCGGCCAGCAACAGCGCCGGATCGGGTTGGTAATCGGTGAGGGCGATGTCGAACAGCCGGCGGCTCTCATCCCAGATGCTTCGTTCGATCACCGCGACGCCGGGGGCATCCAGCGGGATCAACCGGTACGCTCCGCCAAAACCGGCGACGATGTGGCTGGCCATATCGGCCTCGAACACGCCGCCGATCACCCCGGTCAGAGCCCCGTTCGCGCCAGCCTCGACCCGCCCCGACAGCAGGTTCAGCGGTATATAAGCGCCGCCGCAAATCCGCTCGATCCAGCCGGCACGATCCGCTAGGCCGTTCGCGGCGACAATCGCGTCAAGCCCCAGCAGCGCCGGCACCAGTGGCGCCCCCGCCAGCACGCGCCCCAATGCGCCGGCCAACACGGCGGCGGTATCGAGGCCAAGCCCCAGTCCGCCATCATCCTCGGGCAGGCAGACCATCAGCCAGCCCATCTCGGCGATCAGCGCCCAGCCGGCATCGCGGGCCGGGCGCAATGCATCCGCCGGGAACGCCTTGTCCGCCGCGTCGCGGAGTTCCGCCAGCGTGATCATGCAGCCCAACCCTTGGGCTCACGCGGCATGCCCAGCATGCGCTCGGCGATGATGCCGCGCTGTACCTCGTCGCTGCCGCCGGCGATGGTCCAGGCGTAGGAATTCATGAAATCGGCCATCCAATTGCCGGTGTTGAGGTCGCCGAACACGATGGGCGCGCGATATTGCTCGCCCATCCCGCCGACGCGCAGGCCCAGCAGCGAAAAATCGCGGAGCATGCGGGAATAGCTCAGCTTGACCAGGCTGGCGTCGCCCACCGCCTCGATCCCGGCCATGCGGTTTTCGAGGAACCGGTCGGCCAGCGCGCAGGTGGCGTCGACCCGCGTCATTATGGCGCCGAAATCGCGTATGATCCCGGCGTCCCCGGCCAAGCCATTGTCGCGGATCAGCGCGGCGATGCGGTGCCCCGCGCCGCGCATCCGATACGACAGTTCCATCAGTGTGAGGCCGCGTTCGGAGGCCAAAGTGGCCTGCGCCACCGCCCAGCCGGCGCCCTCTTCGCCGATACGATCGGCCACTGGGACCGCGACATCGTCGAGAAAAATTTCGCAGAATTCCTCATCGCCCTGAATCTGGTGGATCGGGCGGACGGTGACGCCCGGCGCCTTCATGTCCATCAGCAGGAAGGTGATGCCGGCCTGCTTGACGCCGTCCGACGATGTGCGGACCAGCAGCAGGCATTTGTCGGCATATTGCGCCATGGTCGACCAGACCTTTTGTCCGGTGACGATGTAGTGATCCCCCTCCCGCACCGCGCGGCATTTGAGCGAGGCGAGATCCGATCCGGCGCCGGGTTCGGAGAAACCCTGACACCAGGTTTCGCCGGTCAGGATCGCCGGGAGGTAACGCGCCTGCTGCGCCGCGCCGCCGCATTCCATCAGCGTGGCGGCGGCGTGATAGGTCGAGACGAAGCTGAGCAGCAGCCGGGGCGTGTCGGCCGCCGCCAGCTCCTCATAGATCACCTTCTGCGCGGCCAGGCTGCGCCCGCCGCCCGGCCATTTGGCGGGCCAGTGCGGGATGGCATAGCCGGCGGCCACCAGCGCCAGAAACCACGCCCGCTGGCTGGCGGCGAATTCGGCGTGGCTCTGTGCGGCGGCGCGCCAGCCCTGCGGCGCGTTGGCGGCCAGCCACGCGCGCAAATCGCTGCGCAATCGGGTGAGGTTCTGGTCGGCGCTCATCGCCGCTTCATGCCGCCCGCCGCGCCCGAGGGGAAGCGGCATTGCGCCGGTTATCACGGGGGCGTTGTCGGGCGCGCTGGCACTGGCCCGCACTGGCATGCTCGGCTAAACGGACGATGGACAATCAGGGGCATGCGATGGACTTCGCCTGGGATGATGCGCAACTGGCCTTTCGCGAAAGCCTGACCGGGTTCCTCGCCGCGCATTTGCCGCAGGATTGGGAGGCATTTTCGCAGGCTGGCCCGGCCTCGGCGGCCTTGACCGAATATGCGCGCGGGTTTTGCGGTGCGCTGGCCGGCGAGGGCCTGCTGTTTCCGCATTGGCCAACGGAGGCGGGCGGCAAGGGCCTCGGTCCGTGGGAGCAACAGTCGCTGGCCGAGGTGATGTGGGCGGCGGGCGAGCCGCGCGGCGGGCAATATATGAACGTCAACTGGATCGGGCCGACGTTGCTCCGCTATGGCAGCACCGCGCAGCAGGCACGCTATCTGCCGCCCATCACCGAGGGCAAGGCGCTATGGTGTCAGGGTTTTTCGGAGCCTGGTTCGGGGTCTGACCTTGCCAGCCTGCGCACCAGCGCAGTGCGCGAGGGCGACACCTACCGCGTCAATGGGCAGAAGATCTGGACCTCCTATGCGGGCCTTGCCGACACCTGCTTTCTGCTCACCCGCACCAGCGAAGACAAGAAGCGCGGCATCACCATCCTGCTGGTCCCGATGGACACGCCGGGCATCACCGTGCGCCAGATCCCCAGCCTGATCGGTGCGGGCGACATCCATGAGGTGTTCTTCGACGACGTTATCGTGCCGGCGGGGCAACGGCTGGGCGAGGAGGGGCAGGCGTGGGAGATCGTCGGCTTCTCGCTGACCAATGAGCGGCTGGGCATCCCGCGTTTTCATCTGGCGCGCGCGGCGCTGGACCGGGGGGTGGCGATGTTGCAGGCGCGCGATGCGTTTGCGCGCGAGGCGGTGCGGATCGAGGCCGCGCGCTGCGCCGGCCTGTGCGAGGCGGCGCGCAATGCGTCCTATGCCATCATCCAGACCCGGGTCGAGGGCGGGAAAGTGGGCTCCGAGGCCAGCTCCGCGCGCTATGCCACGGTAATGGCCGAGCGCGCTGTATGCGAGTTCGTTGCCGAATTTCTGCCCGAGGCGCTGGCCGGGGCATCGCCCTATCTGATGATGCACCATCAGCGCGGCATCGTGGCCGGCATCGCCGCCGGCGCCGCCGAGATTCAGCTCAATATCATTGCCAGCGACGTGCTCGGCCTGCCGCGGGAGCCCCGCTGATGGATCTGGCCCTGACCGATGACCAGCGCGAGATTCTGGCCGCGATCGATGCGCTAACCCGGCCCTATGCTGCGGCCAATCTGCATGGCGCGGGCTTTGCCTTGACCAGCGGTGCGCTCGATGCCGAGCTGGCAGAGGGCGGGTTCCTTGATGTGATGGCGATGGGGCTGGGCGAGGTTACCGCCGCGCTGGTGGTCGAACGGTTGGCACGGCTGCCCTATGCGGTGGAGGCGCAGGCCGCGGCTTTGGTGCGGCCTGCGCTGGATGCGGCGATGCCGTGCGGCGTGTGTCTGGTCGAGGAGGGCATGCTGCACCGGCCTGTGCGATACCTGACCGCAGGCGTCACCGTGATCGTTGTGGGCGATGTCGTGCGCAGCTTTGCCGCCGGGCCTGAGCATATCCGCGATGCCGGCGACGAAGTGCTGTTCGCCTATCCGATGGCCTATCTGACCGGGTTGCCGGGCGCGATGCAGACCCACGCGATCGGGGCGGATGAAGTGCGGCGGCTGTGGCGCGTCGGGCTGGCGGCGGAGAGCGCGGGGCTGCTCGCCGGTGCCTTGGCGAGCACGGTGGCGCATGTTTCGGAGCGCAAGCAGTTCAGTCGTCCGCTCGCCACCTTTCAGGCGCTGCGGCACCGGTTGGCGGAGGC
This sequence comes from Sphingomonadales bacterium, assembly GCA_025356275.1. GTDB lineage: Bacteria > Pseudomonadota > Alphaproteobacteria > Sphingomonadales > Sphingomonadaceae > Novosphingobium. The sequence goes on from JANXUK010000143.1 coordinate 4,299, forward strand.
GCAGGTGCTGACCAACGGGTGTTACTGGCTTGCGCTGAAAGCGGCGGCTTCGGGCGATGCCGGGGATGCGGCGCTGGCCGCGCTCTATGCGCAGGATGCCGCACGGCGGGCGGTCTATGATCTGCATCAGTTTCTGGGCGCGATGGGCATGACGCTGGAGCATCCGCTGCACCTGTGGACCTACCGGCTGAAAGCGCTGAGCAGCGAGTTGGGCGGGCGCGGGGAGAATGCGCTGGCGGCGGCGGACGCGATCTGGGGCTGATCCCGCCTGTCAACCCGGTTTGCGGAACTTCATCACGAATTGATCGGTGTGGCCGCGGATCGCCGGGTCGAACACCTTCAGGTCATGCGCGTCGGCCGGGTTGGCGAGAACGTTGCTGCTCCCTGCGAACACAAAGCCCGCCGCGATCACCTGCGCCTTGACCGTGGCTCGATCGATGCGGTGGAGCGTGGTGGGTGCGGTGGCGCTGGCGCCGGGCAGCGCAGCGTGATCGACCACGATGAATAGCCCGCCGGGGCGCAGCATCCGGTACACCGTCGCATCCATCGCCGCCGCCGCGTCGGCGCCGAAGAAGCCATAGACGTCGTGATAATTCTGCGAGGTCCACACGACGTCGAGCGGCACGGGCGGCGCCAGCGTGGCCAGCGGCGCCTTGATCACCGATACATTGGCATAACCCGGCTGCGCGGCCAGCGCGTCGACGGGGTCGGCGGCCTTGGCCATTTTGACGAGGAGCTCGGCGGGGATGATCGCGTAGATGTGGCCTTTGGCGCCCGCCACCGCGCTGAACAACCGGGTGAAATACCCGCCGCCGGGCAGGAGGTCGCCGATGCGCTGACCGGGCATGACCTCGGCGAAGGTGAGCAGCGCGGCGGGCTTGCGGTCGCCGTCACGCGCGGTGTCGGCGGCGGGGCGCAGCGGCGCGGCAATGGCAGCGGCAATCGCGGCGGAACCGCCCTGGGCAGCGGCCGGCGCGGCGCCCGACGTCGAGGCGGTGAGGGCAAGGCAGCAGGCGAGGATCAGGCGGTTCATGGCGGGGCGTCCTTTGGTTGCTGCGATGACTACGCCTCGCCGCCGCGCGAGGCAATCAGGCTATGGCCGGCATGATCGCCTCGGCGACCCAGGCGATGTAATCATCATAGGCCGATGCGCTGGGCAGCGGCGGCACAGGCAAGCCGCTGATCGTGACCCCCAGGCGCGCCAACCCGCCGAGCCGGTCGATGATCGCTGCGGCTGACATTTTCGCGCCCGCCAGCGGCTCGGCCTGCACCGCATGCCCCTCGCCGACGCGCGCGCTGGCGAGGCCGTAGAACACATCGTTCAGCCCGCCGGCGTAATCGGGCTGGGATTTGATATAGTCGATCCGCGCCGGGATGGCATCGGGCGGGGTCAGGAACGGCCACCAGCCGCTGGCATAGCGCCCGGCGCGGCGCAGCACCGGCTCGGCGTCGCCGCCCAGCCAGATTGGCGGATGCGGCTTGGTGATCGGTTTTGGTTCAAAGGCGACATCGCGGAAGCTGACGAAGCGCCCCTCGAATTGCGGATCGTCCTGCGTCCATAGCGCGATGATCGCTTGCAGATATTCCTCGGCCCGCGCGCCGCGTTCGTGGAATGGTATGCCGAGCAGGTCGAATTCGCCCTTCAGCCAGCCCACCCCGAAAGTCGCCATCGCGCGGCCCCCGCTCATCCAGTCGATGGTGCTGATCGCCTTGGCGGTGATGATCGGATGCTGGACCGGCAGGATGGCGATGCAGGAATTGACGCGGATGCTGCTGGTCGCTCCGGCCAGAAAGCCCATCGCCGGGTATGCCGAGAAATAATGCGCACCCGACAGATCGACATGCGCGTCGGGGATGATGTGATGCTCGGGCACGCAGATCATCGCGAAGCCCAGCGTTTCTGCGCGGCGTGCCAGATTTTGCATATCGGCGCCGGTGATGCCCCGCTCCCACGGCTGGCCCGTCGCCTTGAGGCGGACCATATTGGGCATGGTGAAGGCCAGTTTCATGCGCCCAGTTTCATACGATTGCTCCAAAGGCTCCGCCGGTGAGCATAGCATGCCCGCTGGGCGCCGGTAACGCGGGGGCGGTATCCCGCTGGCGCGCGGCGACGGCCTGGTTGCGCCAATGGGGCCTGCGTGAAAGGGTGCCGGCACCGGGCTGCGGGAGATGGCGCATGGGTGAGGCGGATTGGTACGGCGGGCTGGAGCCCGGGCTCGACCTGATGTTCCCCGCGCGGCCGGCGGACCCGGAGATGCGCGAGAGTGCGTCGCTGTGGCTGTTCGAGGGGAATGGCGCTTTCGCCTTCCCGCGCATTGGCATCGAAGCGGTGGGCGCGAGCTGGGACGCGCACCGTTATGACGCCAATTTCGCGCTGCCGGGCGGACGAATCCTGCGCGAGAGCAGTTTTGGCGGGGCTTTGCCGGCGGTGGGCGGCGATGGGCTGGCGTCGATGTTGGGCGCGGGAGGTCTGGTGTTCCGCTGCGTCGAGCCGTTTCGGCAGTGGCATGTCAGCTATCAGGGTACGCCTTGGGCCGGGCTGGTACAGGATCAGATTGCCGCCCGGTTCGGGGTCTATGCGGGGCAGGAGCCGGCAGCGGATTTCGCCGCAGCCTTCACGCGCGAGGAGGTGCGGTTCGAGGTTGCCCTCACCATGGCCGCCCCGGCGTGGACTCAGGATTACCGCGCCGACAAGCTGGCCGGGATGAGCGAGGATGAGCGCAGCGACGCCGGGCTGATGGGCTTCGGCTATCGGATCGAGCAATTGCTGCGCGGCGAGGGGGAGTTTACCGTCGGCGGCACCACGCGCGGGTTCCGCGCGGTCGGCACAAGGATCAAGCGGCAGAGCGTGCGCCCGATGGGGTCATTTCGCGGGCATTGCTGGCAGGGCGCGCTGTTTCCCGATGGGCGGGGGTTTGGCTATATCGCCTATCCGCCGCGCGAGGATGGCAGCAGCTATAACAACGGCTTTGTCTGGCAGGACGGGCGCTGGCATGTGGCGCGGGCGACGAAAATTCCGTTTCTGCGCAGGGTGATAGCCGAGGGTGATGATGTGTCGCTGGAGCTGGAATCGGCGCTGGGCACCACGCGGATCAGCGGCACCACGATGCTGAGCACGTTCCATGTCGGCAATCCGGGAGTCAACGGCATGACCAATCAGCAGAGCGCGGTGCGCTATGGCTGGGACGGGATGGCGGCGATGGGGATGATCGAGCGATCCTCGCCGGCGGCGCTGACCGTGATTGGTTAGGCGAGGAAGCCCGCGATCGCGCTTGCCAATTCCTCCGCCTGCTCCAGATGCAGCATATGCCCGCCGGTGAAATCGCGGCGCGTCATATCGGGCGCGGCGCCCGCCAGCAGATCGGCGATCAGGCGGAAATCGGTCAGGTCCTGCGCCCCGGCGCAGAGCAACACTGGCGCGGTCAGGGCGTGCAGACGGTCGACATCGGGCATCTCGGGTGCCTGTGGATCGGCCAGCCATTGCGCCCCGGCGAAATGCGCGATCTCCGCCGCCAGCGCCCCGGCGGCGGGGCCAGAGCGCGTGCTGTCGAACAGCGGATGCGCCAGCCACGCCGCCCGCGCCCCTGCCATGTCCCCGGCGCGCGCCATGCTGGTGCTGGCGCGCCAGTGCGTGCGCCAAGGTTGCGACCACTCCCACCCGGTCAGCGCCGGACTGACCAGCACCAGCCGCCGCACTCGCGCCGGATGCTCCAGCGCAAAATGCACCGCAATCGCCCCGCCCATCGACAGCCCGACCAGATCGGCCTGCGCGATGCCCCGCGCATCCATCAGCGCCCGCAGGTCGTCGCTATGGCTGAATGGCGCGGCGGGCGCAGGCAGCGACGCGCCGAACCCGCGCAGATCATACCGCAGCAGCGCCATCGCACCGGGCAGGTGCCGCCACACCGCGTCCCACCCGGCACCGCTGCCGCCAAAGCCATGCAGGAATACCACCGGCACGCCGTGCCCCCCGTGCCCCCCGCGCGTCTCGCTTGTGATGATGCCACCGCCGGGCAGGGGGACAGTGAAGCCGGTCAATGCGAACCCATGTAGCGCCCGCCATTGGTGCTGATCGTCTGGCCGGTGATATAGCTCGCTTCCTCCGATGCCAGATAGGCCACCGCCGCCGCGATATCCTCGGGTTGGCCGATCCGCTTCATCGGCAGGGTCTTGGCAAAGGCCTCGGCGTCGATGGGGGCGGCGCGCATCATCGGCGTGTCAATAAAGCCCGGCGGCACCATGTTGAACGTCACGCCGCTTGCCGCGAATTCCAGCGCCAGCGCCTTGGTCATGCCCATCAAGCCCCCTTTGGCGGAGACATAATGCCCCTGCATCGGCGATCCGGTCTGCACCGAGGAGCTGGTGATGTTGATCACCCGGCCCCAGCCCTTGGCGAGCATATCGGGCAGCGCCTGCTGCGTCATCAGCCACGGCCCGCGCAGGTTGATCGCGATAACCTTGTCGAACAGCGCATCTTCGGTGTTGAGGAACGGGGTGAACGGCGCGATACCGGCATTGTTGACGAGGATCGCGATGGGGCCGAGCTTTGCCCGGGTCTGATCGGCGGCGGCGGCGATTGCGGCCTTGTCCGAGCAATCGGCGGTGATGGCGATGGCGCTGCCCCCGGCGGCGACGATCATCGCGGCGGTTTCCTCGGCGCCGGCTGCATTGATGTCCCAGATCGCAACCTTGGCGGTATCCTCGGCCAGCCGCAGCGCGCAGGCGCGGCCGATGCCCGATCCGGCCCCCGTTACAATGGCAACCTTGCCATTTAGCGAACGTGTCATGCCATTACTCTCCCGATGTCGTTGCGATAAGGCTCAACGCATCGGCCGGTTGGGTGTCAAGCCGCTGCTCGGCGAAATCGCCCCAGCGGGCTCTAGTGGATATACAGTGGTTCTTATGTTTTTGCGACATTTGCCTCTGCCCTTGCCGAAAGGTCGGAAACGAACCACTAGCCCGATCGCTAGCCCGCAAATCCGCCATACCGCCCACGGAAGAACAGCATCGGGTCGGTGTCGCGGTGCACCTCGAGGTCCTCGACCCGGCCCATCACAAACCAGTGGTCGCCGGCGTCGACGATTTCGTGGACCCGGCACTCAATGGTGGCGATCACCCCGGCGATCAATGGCAGGCCGCGCGGCGAGGCGTTCCAGTCCACGCCGGTGAATTTGTCATCGCCGCGCCGGGCCAGCTGCCGACACAGCGCGCCCTGATCGCTGGCCAGGAGGTTGACCGCGAATTGCCCGGTCGCGGCGATCAGCGGCCATGTCGTCGAGGTGCGGTCGGGCAGGAACCCGACCAGCGGCGGATCGAGCGATACCGAGGTAAAGCTGCCGACCACCAGCCCCAGCGGCCCGGCGCTGCTGCCCGCCGTGATCGCCGCGACGCCGGTGGGATAATGGCCCAGCACATGCCGGAATTTTGCCGATTCGATGCTGGATACGCTCACAATAGGCTCCGGTTACCGTGTCTGCGCCTCATGGCGAAGGTGACGCGCCGCCGCAACCGGCAATAGCTGTGCCGGCGTGCCGCTGGCCCAAAGCCCTTGCGTCGGTCGGGGCAAGAGTGCAGGGGCTTAACCGTTCGATTAAATTGAGTCGCGGCCGCAGTTTTGTGCTGTGCCGCCGCGTTTTCGAGGTACAGATCATGGCCGTCATCAAGCAGATCAACGACACCCCTGAAGCTCAGGAAGTTTCCGAGCTGGTGGCGCGCAGCCGCGCCGCGCAGGAAGCGATCGCGCATTACACCCAGGCGCAGGTCGACCGGCTGATCCGCGGCATGGTGTGGGCGGTGGCCAAGCCCGAAACCGCCGAGATGCTGGCGCAGCACACCGTCGATGAGACGCAGCTGGGCAATTACGACGGAAAATATGCCAAGATTTTCCGGAAAACCCGCGCCACCCTTATGGACATCATCGATGACAAATCGGTTGGCGTGATCGAGGAGGACAAGGTGCGCGGCCTGGTCAAGATCGCCAAGCCGGTGGGCGTGATCGGCGCGCTGTCGCCCTCCACCAACCCCGAGGCGACCCCGGTGATCAAGGCGATCAGCGCGGTCAAGGGTCGCAATTCGATCATCATCGCGCCGCATCCGCGTGCCAAGCTGACCAACAAACTGATCTGTGATTTGATGCGCGCCGCGCTGGTGCGGATGGGGGCGCCGGCCGATCTGGTGATTTCCATCGACGTGCCCTCGGTCGAGAAGACCAACGAGTTGATGCGACAATGCGACCGCATTCTGGCGACCGGCGGCGGCCCTATGGTGTTCGCAGCGTATAGTTCGGGCACACCGGCGCTGGGCGTGGGGGTGGGCAATGCGGTGATCACCGTGGACGATACCGCCGATCTGGACGATGCGGCCGAGAAGATCCGCATTTCCAAGACGCTTGATCTGGCGGCCTCGTGCTCGTCGGACAATGCGGTGATCCTGCTGGACAGTATTTACGACACGATGCTGGGCAAATTGCGGGCCAAGGGCGGCATGGTTCTGGACGCCGATGAGGCCGCGAAATTGCAGGCCGCGCTGTGGGTCAATGGGGCGATCAATGCCAAAGTGGTCGCGCAGACGCCGCAATTCATCGGCAAGTTCGCGGGTTTCGACGTGCTCGAGGACGCCCAATTCTTCATCGTGCCGGAGACCGGCTATGGCCCCGACCATCCGTTCTCGGGCGAGAAGATGAGCGTCACCATGGCTTTGTATCGCGCGCGCGACATCGACCATGCGATTGAACTGACCAACGCCATCCAGGCCTATCAGGGGCGCGGGCACTCCTGCGGTATTTACTCAACTTCGGATGCCAATATCATGAAACTGGCGGAGGAAACCTTTACCAGCCGGGTGATGGTCAATCAGCCGCAATCTGCTTCCAACTCGGGCAATCTTTGGAATGGTATGCGCCAGACCTTCTCGCTGGGCTGCGGCAGCTGGGGTGGCAATGCCACCAACAACAACATCACCTGGCGCGATCTGGTCAATGAGACCTGGGTGTCCAAGCCGCTGGCGGTGGCCAAAGTGCTGCCCAGCGATGAGGTGCTGTTCGGGCGGGATGTGATGGAGCTGGTGGGCTAGCCCGCCATGACCGACCAATTCGCCCTTACCGAGGATCAGCTCGTCATTCAGGATATGGCGCGCAAATTCACCGCCGACGCGATCACCCCTTTTGCCGCAAAGTGGGATGAGGAGCATCACTATCCTACCGACGTGTGGAAAGCCGCGGGCGAGCTGGGTTTCGGCGCGATCTATGTCTCGGAGGACAGCGGCGGCACCGGTCTGGGGCGGCTGGAGGCGGCGCTGATCATGGAGGCAATGGCCTATGGCTGCCCCGCGACCAGCGCCTATATCTCGATCCACAATATGGCGGCGTGGATGATCGACCGCTTCGGTTCGGCGGAATTGAAGGCACGGTTCCTGCCGGCGATGATCGGCATGGACCGCATCGGCTCCTATTGCCTCACCGAGCCGGGATCGGGATCGGACGCCGCCGCGCTGACTACCAGCGCGCGCCGCGATGGCGACGAATATGTGCTCAATGGCACCAAGCAGTTCATTTCGGGCGGCGGGTACAACGACATCTATGTTGTGATGGTGCGGACCAGCGACGATGGCGCGCGAGGGGTTTCCTGCGTGGTCGTCGAGAAGGGCACGCCGGGGCTCTCGTTCGGGGCGCCCGAGAAGAAGCTGGGCTGGAACGCATCGCCGACCGCGCAGGTGATCTTCGACAATGTGCGCGTGTCGGTGGCCAACCGGGTCGGGGCCGAGGGCGATGGCTTCACATTCGCGATGGCCGGGCTGGACGGCGGGCGGCTCAATATCGGTGCGTGTTCCTTGGGGGGCGCGCAAAGATGCCTCGATGAAGCAATTGCTTACGTCAAGGATCGCAAGCAATTTGGTAAGAGCATCGCCGAGTTTCAGAATACCCAGTTCACGCTGGCCGACATGGCCACCGACTTGGAGGCGGCGCGGGCGCTGCTCTATCTCGCCGCCGCCAAAGTTACCAATGGCGCCCCTGACAAATCGCGCTTTTCGGCGATGGCCAAGAAGCTGGCGACCGACAGCGGCTCCGAAATCGTCGACAAGGCTTTGCAGATGCTCGGCGGCTATGGCTATCTGCGCGACTATCCGATCGAGCGGTTCTGGCGCGATTTGCGGGTCCATCGTATCCTTGAAGGCACCAATGAAATCATGCGGATGATCATCGGGCGGGACCTGCTGCGATGAGCGGTGTCGGGGGCGATGTCGTAGGCACGTCTGAGGTTCTGGCCTGCGTTGAGGGACACGCCGGGATCATCTCGCTCAACCGGCCGGCGGCGATCCATGCGCTGACCCACGGCATGTGCAGCGCGATGATCGCGGCCTTGCTGGCGTGGCGCGATGATGACGCGGTGGCCTGCGTGATCGTCGATCATGCCGAGGGGCGCGGCTTTTGTGCGGGGGGCGATGTCGCGCTGCTGCGACAGTCGGCGCTGAGCGATGGCGGCGCGGGGGGGCGCGCGTTTTTCCGCGACGAGTATCGGTTGAACCACCTGCTGTTCACCTATGCCAAGCCGGTGGTCGCGTTCATGGACGGCATCACCATGGGCGGCGGGGTCGGCATCAGCCAGCCGGCGAAGTTCCGCGTCGCGACCGAGGCGACAAGGTTCGCGATGCCGGAGACCGGGATCGGCCTGTTCCCCGACGTGGGCGGCGGCTGGTATCTGTCGCGTCTGCCGGGGCGGATCGGGCAATTCCTGGCGCTGACCGGCGCGCGGCTCGACGGGGCGGAGTGCCTGTGGACGGGGCTGGCGACCCATTATCTGCCGCATGACGACTTGGCGGATGCCAAAGCGCGGCTGATCGCCGGGCATGATCCGGCGGGCGTGCTCACCGCGCTGTCGGTGCATGCCCCGCCGGCGCGGATCGAGGGCCATGTGCGCGACATCGCGCGGCATTTCGCCTCCGACCGGTTGGAGGACGTGCTGGCCTCGCTGGCCGGCGATGACGGCATCTGGGCCGCCAGGGAGCTGGCCACCTTGCGCACCAAGAGCCCGCAGGCGTGCAAGGTGTCGCTGCGCCAATTGGCTGAGGCGGCGCATATCGCCAGCTTTGCCGAGAATATGGCCCTCGAATATCGCATCGCCGCGCGCGTGCTGATGCTGCCCGATTTTGCCGAGGGGGTGCGCGCGCTGCTGGTCGACAAGGACAATGCGCCGCGCTGGAACCCGGCCAAGCCTGAGGGGGTGGATGACGCCCGGCTCGACGCGATTTTTGCGCCTTTGCCAGCCGCCGAGGAATGGGCGCCGCTGGCCATCTGACTTCATTATTGGGAGAGATCTATGAGCACCTACGAAACCATCCTCGTCGAAACGCAGGGCGCGGTTACGCTGATCACGCTGAACCGGCCCCAGGCGCTCAATGCGCTCAATACCGAGATTCTGCGCGATCTGGTCGCGGCCTTCGCTGCCTATGAGGCCGATGGCAGCCAGCGCTGCGCGGTGATTACCGGCTCGGGTGAGAAGGCCTTCGCCGCCGGCGCAGACATCAAGCAGATGGCCGACAAGCCCGCCGCCGCCTTTTATGCCGAGGACTTTTTCTCCCAGTGGACCAGCCATGTCGTCAAGGCGACCCGCAAGCCGTGGATCGCGGCGGTCAATGGCTTTGCGCTGGGCGGCGGCTGCGAATTGGCGATGATGGCCGATTTCATCATCGCCTCCGAAAATGCCAAATTCGGCCAGCCCGAGATCAAGCTGGGCGTCGGCCCCGGCATGGGCGGCTCGCAGCGGCTGACCCGTGCGGTGGGCAAGGCCAAGGCGATGGAAATGTGCCTGACCGGCCGGATGATGGACGCCGCCGAGGCGGAGCGTTCGGGGCTGGTGGCGCGCGTGGTGCCGCTGGCCGATCTGATCGCCGAGACGATGAAGACCGCCGCCGCCATCGCCGGGATGCCGCCGCTGGCCGCGATGATCAACAAGGAGATGGTCAATACCGCCTTCGAAACGACGCTGGATCAGGGCCTGTTGATGGAGCGGCGGATGTTTCAGATCCTGACCGCCACCCAGGACAAGGCCGAGGGCATGGCCGCCTTCGTTGAAAAGCGCGCGGGCGTCTGGACGGGCAAGTAGGACTTCACCATGATCATCGCATTCATCGGCCTGGGCAATATGGGCGGCGGGATGGCCGTCAATCTGGTCAAGGCGGGGCACCGCGTGCGCGCTTTCGATCTCGCGCCCGAGGCTTTGGCCCGAGCCGCCCAGAACGGCTGCGCCACCTTCACCAACGTGCGCGAGGCAGTGCAGGGGGTCGATGCGGTGGTCTCGATGCTGCCCAATGGCGCCATCGTCGACAGCGTCTATGCCGGCGATGTCATCGGCCATGCCCCGGTCAGCGCGCTGCTGCTCGATTGCAGCACCATCGATGTCGCCACCGCCAAGCAGGTCTGCGGCGCGGCGGCGGCGGGCGGCTATGCGATGGTCGATGCGCCGGTGTCGGGCGGGATCGCGGCGGCCAATGCCGGCACGCTCACCTTCATGGTCGGCGGTGAGGACCCGGATTTCGCGCGTGCCGAGCCGATCCTGAAAGCCATGGGCAAGGCGGTGATCCATGCCGGCGGCGCGGGCGCGGGGCAGGCCGCCAAGGTCTGCAACAATATGCTGCTGGGCATTCATATGCTCGGCACCTGCGAGGCATTTGCCATGGCCGGGCGGTTGGGGCTCGATCCGCAGAAATTCTATGACATCGCCTCGGTCTCGTCGGGGCAAAACTGGTCGATGACCTCATACTGTCCGCTGCCCGGCGTGGGCCCGAAGAGCCCGGCGGACAATGATTATGCCGCCGGCTTTGCCGCTGCGTTGATGCTCAAGGATCTGAAGCTGGCGATGGATGCGGCCCAGACCGCTGGCAGCAAAGTGCCAATGGGCGCGCGCGCCGCCGAACTCTATGCCGATTTTGTGGCGCAGGGGCAGGGCGGCATGGATTTCTCCGCGATCATCACGACGCTTTGAATCAGCGCCGGCTGCTGCCGCGTGGCAGCAATTGTACCGGCACCCGGTCGCCCGCGCTGCCCGCTTCGCCCGAAATCTCCGCCAACAGCCGCCCAACCAGCGCGGTGCCGGCGGCGGCGAAATCGGGGGCGATCGAGGTGAGTTGCGGAGTGGCATGCGCTCCCGCCCGGATACCGTCGAAGCCGACGATGCCGACCGCGCCCGGCACCGCAACCCCGGCCTCGCGCAAGGCATGCAGCGCGCCCAGCGCGATCTCGTCGCACACCGCAAAGATCGCGTCGAACGCCTCGCCGCTGGCCAGCAGCGCGGCCACCGCTTGCCGCCCCTGCTCCTCGCGCGAAGGCCCCTCGGCGATAGCGATCAGGCGCGGGGTCAGCCCGGCCGCCGCACAGCCCGCGACATAGCCGTCGTAGCGCTCACCGAATTGCCGCTGCGGCGACGTGACCGAGCCGATGCAAACGATCCGCCGATAGCCGCCCGCCAGCAGATGCTCGACCGCCGCGCGCCCGCCCGCCAGATTGTCGCTGCGCACCCAGTTGAGGTCATCGTGCGGCGAGCCCCAGCACACCAGATGCGCGCCATCGTGGGCCTGGGCATGGAAATAATCCCATGCCGCGCGGTTGCAATTGGTGCCGATGACGATGATCCCGTCGGCCTTGCGTTGTTGCTGGTAGCCGCCCCACAGCCGCTCCGGCAGGTCCTGAAACGACACCAGCGTCTCATGCCCGCGCCGCGACGCAGCCGCGCAGATACTGCCCAGCAGCGCGTAGTAGAACGGGTTGAAATCGGCAATGTCCTGCCCCGGCTGGGCAATCACCACTACCGCCAGCGTCCCGGTTCTGCCGGTGCGCAGCCGCGCCGCGTTTTCATCTACGTGATAATTGAGCCGCTGCGCCGCCTCGGTCACGCGGGCGCGAGTGGCGCTGCTGACCACCGGATCGCCGGCCAATGCTCGCGAGACGGTGGACTGGCTGACCCCGGCCTCCGCCGCGACATCGAAGGAAGTGACGCGGTAGGGGCGCCGGATGCTTGCCTGGTGGGTGGTGTCGGGGCCGGCCATGGCGGCGTCATGTCAGGCGGGGGCGGGGCTTGTCCAGCGGCGAATGCGCTGCGGTGCAACTGCTCACATTGCCGAGAGCCCGCCGTCCAGCCTGAGTTCGGCCCCGGTCATAAACCGGCTCTCATCGCTGGCCAGATAGACCACCCCGGCGGCAACTTCCTCGGGCGTGCCCACGCGGCCGATCGGGATGCGGCGCGCCAGATGCGCCACGGTGTCGCCATGGCTGGACCCGGCGCGGCCGAACCCGTCGAGGATCGGCGTGTCGACAAAGGCCGGGTGCACTGAGTTGCAGCGGATATCCCAGCCGGCGCGGGCACAATCCATCGCCACCGATTTGCTGAACATCCACACCGCCGCCTTGGAGGCATTATATGCCGCCAGCCCCGGCCCGGCGATCAGCCCGGCGATCGACGAAATGTTGACGATCGAAGCCGGCATGCTGGCGCGGAGCAGCGGCAGCGCCAGCTTACAGCCGAGGAACACGCTGTCCACATTGACCGCGAAGGTGCGGTGCCAATCGGCCATTTCGGCCTCATGGAAACTGGCGCCCAGCCCGATCCCGGCATTGTTGACCAGCACCGACAGGCCGCCCAGCGTTTCCGCGGCCTTGGCGATGGCGGCGGTCCAGTCGGCCTCGCTGGTGACATCATGCCGGCAGGCGTGGGCAGCGCCGGGATGGCCCGCGTTGATCTGGGCCACCAAGGCCTCCGCGCGTAGGCCATCGATATCGGTGAGCAGCATCGTCGCGCCCTCCGCCGCCATCGCGCGGGCCATCGCCGCACCCAATCCGCCTGCCGCCCCAGTGATGAGGACGCGCTTGCCTGCCAGTCTTGCCGTCATAGTGACATCCCCAGAATCGCCGGCGCCAGCAGCAGCAGCAGCTTGGTATCAATGGCGTCGCCCGCCGCGCGGCGGGCCGCGACGAAGGCGGGAATGTCGCCCGGAGCCACGCGGTGGACGGTGATATTCTCGCCCTCGATCCCGCCACCGGGGCCGACACGCTCCAGATCATACGCCCGCATCAGGGTGAAGCTTTCGGTGACCATGCCGGGCGACGAATGGAATTCGCCAAGCGATTCGATCCGCCCGGCGCGGTAGCCGGTTTCCTCCTCCAGCTCGCGAGTGGCAGCGGCAAGCGCATCCTCGCCCTCGCTGCCCGCCTCGTCACCGATCAGGCCGGCGGGAAGTTCGATGCAGGCGCGCCCCAGCGGCACGCGGAATTGTTCGACCAGCAGCACATGGCCGTCCGCGTCGATGGCAAGGATCACGGCGGCGCGGATACCGCGTGCGCGGCTGACATATTCCCATGGCCCGCGCTGCTTGGTGATGAGGTATTTGCCTTGCCAGACGATGTGCTCGGCATCGGTAAGAGCCGGCATGTCAGAGCTCGATCATCGTGTCGGGAAGCTGTTTGGCGGGGGGGCCGCTGGCGGGGAAATGCTGCGCCAGCACCGCGCCTATCCGCGCGATGGCTTCGACCATTCCGTCGCCGAGCCGCCCGTCTCCGCAATGCGCGCAAATCGCCGCCATCGCCGCGTTCCATTCGGTGGCGGGCACTTTGGCGGCGATATCGGGGTCGGCAATGATTTCGGCGCGGCGTTCGGCGCGCGACAGGTAAATGAGGACCGTGCGGCCCGCGTCGCTGCGATGCTGGGCGCCGATGCGGTAGCAGGCGCGCGCGCGGGCATGAACGCGGTGTCGCTTGATCGGTCCGGGCACCAGCGCGAGGCGCAGCGGGCGCCACAGCAGCAAGAGATAGGTCGCGAGGAACTTCACCGTAGCGATGGTGGCGGCCAGCGTGATCACCGCGCCAGGGCTCCACCGCGTCTGCCACCAGCCCATCACCCGCTCGACAAGGGCGAGAAAGAAGTGAGGCGCCACGCTGAGCGCGATCAGCGCCAACAGCGCGACCAGCGCCGACCAGACCAGCGCGATGTCGTCATAGGTGTCGGAATGATCGGCCAGAATGGTGACGATCTCGGCGTCGCATCCGGCTTCGGCCGAAGCGACGGCTGCGGCGATCCGGGCGCGGTCGTCGCCAGTGAGGATCGGGGCAGCGAGGGTCGGGGCGGTGAAGGGCGGGGTGTGGGGCATGATCTCTCCTACCAACTGCCCGAGGCGCCGCCGCCGCCGAAGCTGCCGCCGCCGCCCGAAAAGCCGCTGCCTCCGCCGAAATCGCCGCCGCCGCCTCCACCGCTAAAACCGCCACCCAGGCCGCCCCAGAACAGCATCGAACCCAAGCCGCCGCCGCGACCGCCCCGCATCGCCGGGCGGATGAACAGCACGAAAAACAGCAGCAGCCAGAACAGCGCCGGCACGATCTGATGGCGCCGCGAAGGCTGGGGCGGGTTGGCGGCATCGGCACTGGCCTTGGCGGCGATCTGCCGCGCCTGATCGGCCGGCAGGGTCAGCTGGATGATCAACGCATCGGTGCCCGCCGCGATGCCGCCCGGAATATCGCCAGCCTTGAAACGGGGCGTCATCTGACCCGCTATGATCAGCGCCGACAGGCCGTCGGTCAGCGTCCCCTCCAGCCCATAGCCAACCTCGATCCGCACGCGGTGTTCGGTCGGCGCGACGATCAGCAGCGCGCCCGTGTTGGCCTTTTTATCGCCGATGCCCCATGCCCGGCCCAGTCGATAGCCGTAATCCTCGATATCATAACCCTGAAGATCGGGGATGGTTGCGACCACCAGCTGGCGCCCCGATTGCGCCTCCAGCGCGGCGAGCTTTGCGGTGAGCGCGGCGGATTGATCGGCGGACAGCACATGCGCCGCATCGACGACGCGGCCCGACAAAGGCGGAAAGCTGGGGCCAGGGGCCGGTTGTGCCGATGCCAGTGCAGGCAGCAGCAGCACCGCCAACAGCAGCGCAATTGCCGACGCGATCCGGCGGGTCAGGGCGCGCGCCGCCGACATGGCGCTTACAGCTTGCCCTCAAGGCTGGGCGCGGCTTCGGCGCCTGGCGTCACCGCCTGATAGGGCACCATCGGCTTGGCGCCATAGACGATATTGGCGGCCATCACCGCCGGGAAAGTGCGGATCGTGGTGTTATAATCCTGCACCGCGCCGTTGTAATCGCGGATGGCGATGCGCACGCGGTTCTCCTGACCTTCCAGCTGGCTTTGCAGCATCTGGTAATTGGCGATGCTCTTGACCTCGGGATAGGCCTCGGTGTTGGCGAGCAGCCGGCCCAGCCCACCGACCGATTGCGACAGCTGGTTCTGCGCGTCCTGAAACGCCTTCATCTTGGCCGGATCGGTCAGGTCGCCGGCGTTGAGGGTAATGCTGGTCGCTTTCGCCCGGGCCTCGACCACGCCGACCAGAATGCCTTTCTCCTGCGTCGCGGCCCCCTTGGCCACCGCCGCCAGGTTGGGGATCAGGTTTGCCCGCTCCTGAAATGCGGCTTGCACATCGGCCCAGCGTGCTTTCGCCGCCTCCTGCTGCGTCGGGATGGCATTGACGCCGCACCCGGCCAGCGCCAGCACGGGCAGCAGGGCAAAGATCACGCGAGGCTTGATCCCTTGGGGTTTGGATGGCGGCATCGGTGGTCCTTTTTCGAAAATGTCCGGCACAGAATAGCGCCGGTGCAAAAGCGTTCAAGCGTGCTGTGCCGGATCTATGGTGCAAACAATTGTCGGGCCGGCGATGGTCTAGCAATGCGGGAAGGGGTCTGGCAAAGCGGGGAGGCAAGGGGTTATCAGGGAGAATGCCATGTTTCAGGACTTCAAGACCTTTATCATGCGCGGCAACGTGCTCGATCTGGCGGTTGGCGTGATCATCGGCGGCGCGTTTGGCAAGATCGTCTCGTCGCTGACCGATGACGTGCTGATGCCGGCGATCGGCTATGTGACGGGGGGCATTGATTTCTCCAGCAAATTCATCCTGCTGGGCGCGGTGCCGGCCAAGTACACCGGCTCTGCGACCGATTATGCCGCGCTGAAAAAGGCGGGCGTGGCGATGCTGGGCTATGGCTCGTTCATCACCGCGATCATCAATTTCGTGATCATGGCATTCATCATCTTTATGATCGTCAAGGCCGCCGCCAAGGCGATGCCGCCCGCGCCGGCTGCGCCCGCCGGCCCGACCGAGGTGGAATTGCTGACCGAAATCCGCGATTCGCTGAAGAAGGGATAAGGCAAAAGGGGCCGGGGCGCGCTTGGGCGTTGTCCTGGTCCCCTTGTCATTTACCCTCCGACGCCCTATATGGGTGCTGCCGGTTTCGATCGGCTATGGTGATAAATGGTAGCGTGCAATAGGCGCAGCGGACCCGGGGGCAGTACCCGGCGGCTCCACCATTACCGCGTTTCGGCCCAACAGCCGGCGGTATTGACGGGGCCGAACTAGGATCGACGTGTGTTGAAAAGCGCTGTTTTTGCCCGGGCTGAGTAACCCGTTCAAGGCTCAAAACTCACAAGTGCCAACGATAACGAAGCACTCGCCATCGCTGCGTAATGTGACGGCCCCTAAAGGCCTGAATTTACAAAGCTAAAGCGCGGTTGGACCGACCGGGCAACAGAACGGATTCCAGCGGCCCGGGGGTGGGCCGGGCAACAGAACCACCCCCACCTGGCCTAAATGTCTATCAAGCCCGGTTTTCGCCGCTGGGAACAGGTTTATATCGCCAGACCCTAAGCTCCGATCCCCAGCGTTTCATACGCCAGATCGCGATCCTTCGCGCGGCTCTCATGCTTCAGGCAGTCGAGGATCTTGGCCCCCGCCATAAACACCGCGCCGGTCGACGCCAGGAACAACATCCTGCCCCCCATGCCCGGAAACTGATGCAGATAGACGCTGCCGCGCTGTACCGCGCCGGTCGCCAGCGCATATATGATCAGATAGGCCTCAATCGGCGTCTTGATCATGAAAAGTCGGGCAATGCTGGCTGGCATAATCATTCTCGTGGGCAGCGGTTGATTCGCAAGTCATCATGCCCGCACGCCAAACGCTTGCAAGGGGCGTTAACCCTTCCGTGTGCCCCCATGGCACAGATCGGCAAAATGCGCCGTAATAGGCTCGCAGATTCGCGGCGAATTTCGCGGTGGCATCGGCATTTCCCCCGGCGGGGCAGGCTTGCCAAGCCCGCGATGCTGGGCGATAGGCACGCCCGCGCCACGCTGCGCGGCGGACAGGATCAGGGGCAGATTATATGACCAACAGCATTGAGCGCGCCGGCCTGACCATCGATACGGCGCTTGCCCGCTTTATCGAGGGCGAGGTGTTGGCGCCGCTGGGGCATGATACGCAGACGTTCTGGGCGGGGTTTGCCGCATTGTTGGCTAAGTTTGCGCCGCGCAATGCCGCTTTGCTGGCGCGCCGCGAGGACTTGCAGGCGCAGATCGACGCTTGGCACACCGCGCATGCCGCGCCCATCGACGGTGCCGCTTATCAGGCGTTCCTGCGCGAAATCGGCTATCTGGTGCCCGAGCCGGCCCCCTTTGCGGTCAGCCCCACGGGCGTCGATGCCGAGATCGCAACGATGGCCGGGCCGCAGCTGGTGGTGCCGATGCTCAACGCGCGGTTTCTGCTCAATGCCGCCAATGCGCGCTGGGGCAGCCTGTATGACGCGCTTTATGGCACCGACGCGCTGGATGCGCCGGCGGCGAAGGCCGGCGGCTATGACACCGCGCGCGGCACAGCGGTGATCGCGGCGGCCAAGGCGTTTCTGGACGGTGCGGTGCCGCTGGCCAAGGGGAGCTGGGCCGATCTGGTGAGCGATGATGTCGTGCTGAAGGACCCGTCGCAATACGCGGGGCGCAGCGATAACGCGCTGCTGCTGCGTCATAATGGCCTGCACATAGAGGTGGTGTTCGACCCTTCGCATCCGATCGGCGCGACCGACCCCGCCGGCATCGCCGATGTTATGCTTGAGGCGGCGCTGACCACCATTGCGGACCTTGAGGATTCCATCGCGGCGGTGGATGCCGAGGACAAGCTGGCGGCCTATCGTAACTGGCTGGGGGTGATCCGCGGCGATCTGGCCGACACGTTCGCCAAGGGCGGCCGCCAGGTCACCCGCGCGCTGGCCCCCGATCGTGGCTTTTCCGGGCCCGATGGCAAGGGCTTCACGCTGCCGGGGCGCAGCCTGTTGTTCGTGCGCAATGTTGGCCATCTGATGACCAACCCCGCGATCCTGCTGCCCGGCGGCGGCGAAGCGCCCGAGGGGATCATGGACGCGGTGATTACCTCCGCCATCGGTGCGCAGGATGTCGCCGGGCTTGGCAAATACCGCAACAGCCGCGCCGAAAATGCCAGCATCTATATTGTCAAACCCAAGATGCACGGGCCGGAAGAATGCGCCTTTACCAACGACCTGTTCGATGCGGTCGAGGACCTGCTGGCCCTGCCGCGCCACACGATCAAGGTGGGCGTGATGGATGAGGAACGCCGCACCTCGGCCAACCTCGCCGCGTGCATTCATGCGGTGCGCGCGCGGGTGGTGTTCATCAACACCGGCTTCCTCGATCGCACCGGCGACGAGATGCACACCTCGATGCGCGCCGGGCCGATGGTGCGCAAGGCGGCGATGAAGGCGCAAGACTGGATCGCCGCGTATGAGGCGCGCAATGTCGCCATCGGCCTGGCCTGCGGGCTCTCGGGCCGGGCGCAGATCGGCAAGGGCATGTGGGCCGCGCCCGACCGGATGGCGGCGATGATGGCCGAGAAGATCGCCCACCCCCGCGCCGGCGCCAACACCGCTTGGGTGCCCTCGCCGACCGCCGCGACGCTGCACGCGATGCATTACCACGCGGTCGATGTGTTTGCGGCGCAGCGCGATATTGCCGCCGCGCCGGTGCCGGGTCTGGACGATCTGTTGACCATTCCCTTGGCCGCCGGGACGAATTGGTCCGAGGCGGAGATCACCGAGGAGCTGGACAACAATGCGCAGGGCCTGCTGGGCTATGTGGTGCGCTGGATCGATCAGGGCGTCGGCTGTTCCAAGGTGCCCGATATCCACGATGTCGGCCTGATGGAGGACCGCGCCACGCTGCGCATCTCCAGCCAGCATATCGCCAACTGGCTGCGGCACGGCGTGTGCAGTGCCGATCAGGTGATGGCGGCGCTCAGGCGGATGGCGGCCAAGGTCGACGCGCAGAACGCGGGGGACAAGGCTTATCAGCCGATGGCCGGGCGTTGGGAGCAGAGCCTGGCGTTTCAGGCGGCCTGCGATCTGGTGTTCAAGGGCGAGGCGCAGCCCAGCGGCTATACCGAGCCGCTGCTGCATGCTTGGCGGTTGCGCAAGAAGGCCGAGGGCTGAGGCTCAGGACAAAACTTGCGCCACCGCGACAAATTCCGCGACGCTGAGCGTTTCGGCGCGGCGCGACGGGTCGATGCCCAACGTGTCGAGCGCCTCCAGCGCCCCCGGCAGGCCCTTGACGCTCTGCCGCAGCATCTTGCGGCGCTGGCCAAACGCGGCTTCGGTCAGGCGGGACAGCATCCGTGCCGAGACTCCGGCGGGCGCTTCGCCGGGCACCACATGGACCACCGCCGACATCACTTTGGGGGCCGGGGTGAAGGCGCTGCGATGGACCTTCATCGCGATGCGGGGCGAGGCTCGCCACTGCGCCAGCACTGCCAGCCGGCCATAGGCGCTGCTCCCCGGCGCGGCGACGATCCGCTCTGCGACTTCATGCTGGAACATCAGGGTCAGCGAGGTCCATGCCGGCGGCCACGCCTCGCCCGACAGCCAGCCGACGAACAACGCGGTGCCGACATTATACGGCAGGTTGGCGAGGATCGCGTAAGGCCCATCGAACAGGCTGGCGTGGTCGATGGCCACCGCGTCTCCCTCGGTCACGCGCAAGCGGCCGGGGAAGGCCTCGCCCAGTTCGGCCAGCGCGGGCAGGCACCGGCGGTCCATCTCGATCGCGGTGACCTGCGCTCCGGCGCGGAGCAGCGCGCGGGTGAGGCCGCCGGGGCCGGGGCCGATCTCCAGCACCTGCCCTCCGTCCAGCCCGCCGGGGATCGCGGCGATGCGCCTCAGCAATTGCTCGTCGAGCAGGAAGTTCTGGCCAAGCGCCTTGGTCGCGGCGAGCCCGTGCGCGGCAATGACTTCGCGCAACGGGGGGAGGTCAGGATCGCTCATATAAGCCGCCGTGCCGCGCATCCCCCGGCCATGCGGATCGCGGCGATGGTGGCACCCGGATCGGCGATGCCCTTGCCGGCGATGCCGAAAGCGGTGCCATGATCGGGCGAGGTCCGCACCACGGGCAGCCCCAGCGTGACATTGACTCCGGCATCGAAATCGAGAGTTTTCAGCGGGATCAGCGCCTGATCGTGATACATGCAAATCGCCACGTCAAAGCTTCCACGCTGGCGCGGCGCGAACAAAGCGTCGGCGGGATGTGGCCCGGTGGCGTCAATCCCGCGCGCGCGCAACGCCGCGATGGCGGGGGCGATGATCGCCGCCTCCTCGCCGCCCATCCGCCCGTCCTCGCCGGCATGCGGGTTGAGCGCGGCCACCGCGAGGCGGGGCGCGGCGATACCGAAATCGCGGATCAGCGCCGCAGCAACGATGGCACAGCGCCGCTCGATCAGCGCCGCGCTGAGCAAGCCCGGCACGGCGGAAAGCGCATTGTGGACGGTGATCGGAACGGTGCGCAGCGACGGCCCGGCCAGCATCATCACCGCGTCTTTTGCCGCGACCCTACAGGCGGCAGCGACAAACTCGGTTTGCCCCGGATGCGTGAAGCCAACCGCTGCCAGTCGCGATTTGGCGATCGGGCCGGTGACCACGCCGCTGGCCTCGCCGCTGACCGCCAGCGCGGTTGCCCCGGTCAGCGAGGCTAGCGCCAGCGCGGCGCCCACGCGGTCGGGCTCACCCGGGCGGTAGGGCAGGTCATCTCCCGGTAGCGCCAGCACCGGCAGGGCGCCGGCAAAGGCGCTGGCCGCTTCGGCCAGGCTGGCGACCACACAGATCGGCACATCAAGGCCCAGCGTGCGCGCCGCCTTGGCCAATATCCCGGCTCCACCGACCACCACGAACGCTGGCAACCCCTCGGCCACGCGCCGGCTCCATGCCAACGCGATCAGCTCCGGCCCGACGCCTGCCGGGTCGCCCAAAGACAGCGCGAGCGGCGCTATACCGCCCATGGCGCCGTCAATTGTATTCGATAATCGCATCGCGCCGCAGATCGCGCAGCAGCATCTGGGCGCGCTTGTTGACGCGGTCATCCTCCAGCTGGGCCATGATCTCCTCGGCGCTGGGGCCGGCAGCGGCCTTGGGATCGTCGCGGCCGCACAGCATCAGCACGCGAATGCCCTCCTGCACCGAACCGAAAGGCGGAGTCGATTCGCCCAGCGACAGCGCCAGGAGCGTGCTTTGCAGCGCAGCAGGGAGGTCGCGGGCGCGGACCGCATCATTGGCGACCACGGTGGCGCCGATCTTGGCAGCGGCAACGTCGATCGCGCCGCAGCCATGCGCGTCCTTGATCGCGGCGGACAGTTCGGTGGCGCGCCTGGCGGCGTCGGCCTCGGTGGCTTTGGCGGGCAGGGTGATGGTGATCTGCTTCAGCGCCAGCACCGCGTCGCGCGGATCGGCGGTCAGCACCTGCCGCTTGTCGATGACCAGCAGGATCGAGACCCCGCCGCGCACGTCGATCGGCCCGGCCACCTGCCCGGCCTTCATGTCGCGCGCCGCAGCGGCCAGTTCGCCGGGCAATTGCGCCAGCCGGATCCAGCCGAGGTCGCCACCCACAGCTGCGGTCGAAGCCTCCGAATATTGCCGCGCATAGGCGACAAAGCTGCCGCCCTTGTGCAACTGGTCGACGATCTGCTTTGCGTTGGCCGCCACGGTGTCATGGCTTTCGGCGGTGGCCGAGAGGAAGATTTCGCCGATGCGGTATTCCTCCGTGCCCTTGGACGCATTCATGCGCCCCAGCACTTCGCCGACCTCGGCCTGGCTGACGTTGACGAAGGGCTGGACGTTCTTGCGCAGCACCCGCTGCCATGCCATCTCGCCCTTGATCTGGCGTTTCAGCGAGGCCGATGATGAGCCGATCTTGGCCAGATAACCGTCCAGCGCCAGCGGCGGCTGATGGAAATTCTGATCCGCGACGCGCGCATAGGTTTCATCGACCTCTGCATCGTCGATGGTGATTTCGGCGATCTTGGCGTCCTGAATTTCCAGCGTCTCGTCGATCAGATTGCGCAGAACCTGGGCGCGCAAGCGCTCCAGCTCATCGGCGCCGACCTTGTTGTTATTGGCCGAGAGGATCAGCGCAACCCGCTGATCGACGTCGGTGCCGGTGATGATGTCGCCGTTGATGATCGCGGTGGCCTTGCGAACATCGGGATTGTCCTTGCCAAAGATCGTGATGTTATCGGGGATGACGATGGCGCCCTGCGGTGATTGCGGCGCCTCCTCCTGCGCCCATGCGGCGCCGGCCAAGCCCAACAATGCCAAGCCAAGCGCTACCGAGCCGAGCCGTGGGACAAAATGATTTTTCAACTGCGCCATCACCGTGAAATCGATCCTGTCTACGTCGGAGCGGCGCGGGTTTCGCGCGTGCCCGTCAAATGTTGCCCGGCGCCTTAACCGATGCTGAGCGTTCCCGATACCCTAGTTTGATTGGCGGACCTGACGGCCCGCAAGCCTGTGCCATCCCGCGCCCCCTCCCGACCACCCAGTCACTATGTATTCTGTGGGAGGTCGGGAGGGGGCGCGGGATGGCACAGGCTTGTCACAACAAAGACTCCGCGCGGGACGGCACAGGCGTGCCCTCACCGTCACCGCACCCCCAGATTATGCAGCGCGAAATGGAGCAGGAAGCTGCTGCCCTTGGTCGCGTCGCCGACGGTGATGTAATCCTTGCGCCAGGTCACGTCGATTTCCAGACAGCTGCTGGCAAAGGACACGCCGAGCCGCGTGCGCAGCGGCTGGAACGAATGGATCGTCGCGCTGCTGGGCAGGTTGTCGCGGCTGAGGTCGAACACGCCCGAGCCGAACACCGACCATTTGCGCGCGAAACTCGCCCGCGCGGCGGCGCGCAGCTCATTGCTGTCCGGCAGGTCGTCGATTGCGGCGGCCAGATGCCGGTTGATGCGCGCATAGCCGACCTCCAAATAGTCGCGGTCGCTGCCGATGGTGGCGTCGATCTCGTTGCGGCGTACCCCGAAGCTGGCCTTGTCGATCCGGTACCGGTGCGTGATCTTGAAGAAGTCGCGATAGCGCAGCTCGGTCCGGCCGACGATGTCCGATGCGCGGTCCGAAAGCCCGGTGCCGGCGGGGAACAGGCTGGGGCTGCTGGTCAGCCGGTGCGATTGGGCGATGGCGGCGTTGATCTGCCAGCGCGGCCGCTCAAACTGCCAGTCGAGGCCATAGGTAAAGCGCACACCGTCCTCGATCCGGTCATAGCCGGGAAAGCGGTTGAGCGCGAAGATGTTGGTATCCTCCAGCTCCAGTGCGCGCGAATCCTCATTGGGCAGCGTCAGGTTGCGGGTTGGGGGCACCGCCACCACCTGAAAATGCGGGGTCAGCACCTGCGTCCCGCCCAGAAACGTCCCGATCAGCGGCCAGGTGACATCCGCCGCCGCCAGCGCCAACCCGCGCCCGTGCCAGCCGGGCAGGCCCTGATAGATCGCGGTCGAGGTCAGTGCATTGCCGGTCGAATGATAGATATCGCCGCGCGCCAGCCCGGTCAGAGTCACCACCTGACCCCATGGTGTGATCCGCCGCATGTCCCATTGCGCACTGGCAAAGGCACGCTGGGTATCCTGGCCCGCCGAGCGCGTGATTGCCAGCGTATTGACCTCGATCTCCAGCTTGCTGCCATCGATCGGGGTGGCAAAGCGTCGGCGATAATCGATCTCGGGCAGGGCGATCGGCACCTGCCCCTGGCTCTCGCCGGTGCGCAGGGTCTCGAACGCCCAGCCGGCAATCGACAGGTACGAATCGGGCCCGCTACGCTCGATCATGGCGTCCGAGCGCAGCACGTCGTCATTGGAAATGTAATAGCGCGACAGAAAAGTGCGATCGCTGGCGATCCGGCCCGAAAAGCTCACGCTCCATTCGGGAGACAGTTGAAACCGGCCATTGGCATCGAAATAGCCGCGCAGATGCTCGACCCCGATGCCGGTGGCGCTCGATTGCGGGATCACCGGGCTGCGCGTGAAAAAGCCGGTGACCTGATAGGCGCCAACATCGGTCAGCGCGCGAAGCTGCGCCGCGATCATCGGCTGGACCTTGGTATAGACGTATCCGGTCACCGAGAGGTCGCGGTTATTGCCCAGCCGCTGGTAATAGGTGGCGTTCAGCTCCAGGCCGTTGGCGGTGGATGTGCGCGCGTCGGGGATCAGCAGCCCGGAAATCGCCCGTCCGTCGGTGGCAACGACGATGGTGGGCAGCGGGATCCTGAGGAAGCTGAACAGGCTCATCCGCGCGCCGTACATCTTCACCAGCTTCTTCTCGGGCGAGAATACCAGCCGATGCGCGGTGATCGCCCAATCGGGGCGCCGGGGGCAGCCATCAGCGTCCACCACATCGCAGGAGGTATAGACCGCATGGGTCAACACCACCCGGCCACTGGCGTCTCGGGTGCCGCTGGTCGCGGCCATCCGCCCGCCCTCGCGCAGCACGATCAGCAGATCGGCCATCGCCCCGGTGCTGAGCTTGTCGGTCAGCTCGACGCGGTTGGTGAAGGTCTGGTTGCCATCGGCATCGACCAGCCGCACCGCACCGGAGGCGATGATTTTGCCGGTGGTGCGGTTCCAGCTGACTGTGCCCGCGCGGACCGACTGATCATCGCGGTGGAGAAAGACGTTGCCAGTGGCGGTGACGGTCTGGGCGTCCTCGCTATATTCGATGTGGTCGGCCTCAAAGCCGATGGGCCCCGATTCGCCTGCGGGATTTTTGGCAAGTGGGGCGGGCGCGGCGCCGGGGCTTGGGGCGAGGCTCGGGGCCGGGCTCGGGGCCGGGCTCGGGGCAGGCGCGGCACTTTCCGGCGGCGGCACGGTCTCGGCACAGGCGGCGGAGGGCGCCAGCATCGCCAATGCCCCGGCCAGCAGCCAGCCGCCGGCATGCGGCGCCATGCGGCAGCCAGCTAAGGACGAACGGGTGGGGCAGGCATGCGGCGCGAACCGCCAGATAGGGCGCATGGCTTGCCTATCGCATTGCCCGGGCCTAACTGCAATCCGGCGCGGTGCCCCGCCGGTCATTAGCCGGAAAATCGCGCCAGGCTTCATTCCATCCCGCTGTAAAGGTGCCCGATGCAGATCCACTTCTCCGCCGCCCCTGTTGCCGCCGCCCGTCTGGTCGCGCTGGTCTGTGATGCCGATACGCTGCCCCCCTCGCTGGAACCGGTGCTGGCGCAGGGCGCGAGCGCGGCGCGCTTTGCCGGCAAACCGGGGCAGTTGTTCGAGGGTTTTGTGTCGCGCGGCGGCGCTGTCGTGCGGCTGGCGCTGGCCGGCGCGGGCAAGGCGGACAGTGATGATCGCGTCGCCAATCTGGAAAAGGCCGGCGCGGCGCTGACCGCGAAATATCTGACCTCGGGCGAGACCGTGCTGACGCTGGACCTGACGGCCAGCACGCTGTCGGCGGGCGAGGTGGCGGCGGTGCTGATGGGCGCGCGGCTGCGTGGGTGGCGGCAGGATGGCTATCGCACCACGCTGAAGGATGACCAGAAGATCTCGCTCGCCACCATTGCGGTGATCGGCGCCCCCGCCGGCACCGAGGAGGCCTGGGCCATCGAAGCCGCCGTGGCCGAGGGTGTGGAATTCACCCGCGAGCTGGTGACCGACCCCGCCAACGTGCTGTACCCCGAAAGCTTCGTGGCGCGCTGTGCGGCGCGGCTGGCGGGCACCGGGGTGGAGATCACCGTTCTGGACGAGCCGGCGATGCGCGCGCTGGGCATGGGCGCTTTGCTGGGTGTGTCGCAGGGGTCGGTGCGGGCGCCGCGGCTGCTGGCGATGGTGTGGAACGGCGGCGGCGATGCTGTGCGGCCCACCGCCTTTGTCGGCAAGGGCGTGACCTTTGACACTGGCGGTATCAGCCTGAAGCAGCCCGCCGGTATGGAAGACATGAAGTGGGATATGGGCGGCGCCGGCGCGGTGGCGGGCGCGATGCTGGCTCTGGCCCGGCGCGGCGCCAAGGCGCATGTCGTCGGCGTGTGCGGCCTGGTGGAGAACATGCCCGACGGCAATGCCCAGCGCCCCGGTGACGTCGTCACGTCGATGTCGGGCCAGACGGTTGAGGTCATCAATACCGATGCCGAAGGGCGGCTGGTGCTGTGCGACGCGTTGACATGGGTGCAAAAGGAATATGCGCCCGCCGCGATCGTCGATCTGGCCACGCTGACCGGCGCGATCATCGCAACTTTTGCCGATCAGTACGCCGGCATCTTCTGCAATGACGACACGTTCTCGGGGCAATTGTCCGCCGCCGGGGCCGCCGTGGGTGAGCGGTTGTGGCGCCTGCCGATGGGCCCGGCCTATGACAAGCTGATCGACAGCGCGATCGCCGACATGAAGAACATGGGAAGCCGCTATGCCGGATCGATCACCGCCGCCCAGTTCCTGGCGCGCTATATCGACAAGGGCACGCCGTGGGCGCATCTCGACATCGCCGGCATGGTCTGGGCCGACAAGCCCGGCGCCGTGTGGGGCAAGGGCGCGACGGGATATGGCGTGCGCTTGCTCGACCGCTATGTGCGCGACGTGCTGGAAGGATAGGGGTCTGTGTTGATGGAAGCCTGTGCCATCCCGGGGCCCCTTCCGACCTCATTAGCAGGACATTCTGTGGGAGGTCGGGAGGGGGCGCGGGCCGAATCCCGCCGGCAGGCGGCAAACAAATGCACAGACTTCACGAAACGCGCCCTTTCGCGCTTTTCGTCAAAAACCTGATGCGCGCCGATTTCTACCAGCTGAGCCGCGATTCCGTAGAGGCGGCGCTGCCCGCGCTGGCCCGCGCCGCAATGCGCAGCGGTGAGCGGCTGCTGGTGGTGGCCGAGGACGCCGCGCTGCGTCAGCGGATCAGCGAGGCGCTGTGGACGCGCCTGCCCACCGCGTTTCTGGCGCATGGCGAGGCCGGCGGGGCGCATGATGCGCGCCAGCCCATCCTGCTGTCCCGCACAATGCCGGCGGGCAATGGGCCGGCGGGCAATGGGCCGGCGGGCGATGGGGCGGCGGGCGATGGGCCGGCGGGCAATGGCGCGCGGCTGGTCGCCTTTGCCGACGGGGTGTGGCGTGAGCCGGACGGCGATATGCGCCGCGCCTTCCTGCTGTTCGGCCAGGCGGAACTGGCCGGCGCCCGCGCCACCTGGCGCCTGCTGGGGACGCAGGGCGGGGTGGAGCGGCGCTTCTGGAAGCAGGAAGGAACGGGCTGGGTCCAGGGTCCTTAATTTGATGTTTTGCGAAAAGCGCGAAAGAGCGCTTTTGCGAGGCGGTCAATCAAACAGACTCGGGATGGCAGAGGCTTTCCCGCTGGAGCCGGCCAAGCAACCCACCGCGCTCGCCCCATCCACAAACAACATTGCCCCGCCAGCCATTCCCAGCTAGGGGCGCGCCGCAAGCTAAGAAACGTAGCACGAGGACAAATTCATGGCGGTTACCCGCACTTTTTCGATCATCAAGCCCGACGCCACCCGCCGCAACCTGACCGGCGCGGTCACCGCCAAGCTGGAGGAAGCGGGCCTGCGGGTCGTCGCATCGCGCCGCATCCGGATGAGCCAGGCGCAAGCCGAGGGCTTCTATGGCGTCCACCGCGAGCGCCCCTTCTTCGCCGATCTGTGCGCGTTCATGGTGTCGGGCCCGGTCGTGGTCCAGGTGCTCGAGGGCGAAAACGCCGTCCAGCGCAACCGCGACGTGATGGGCGCGACCAACCCCGCCAACGCCGACGCCGGCACGATCCGCAAGGAACTGGCGGAGTCGATCGAGGCCAACTCGGTGCATGGTAGCGACAGCGAAGAGAATGCCGCGACCGAGATCGCCTACTTCTTCAAGCCGGACGAGATTGTCGGCTGAAAGCTGATGAGTGCTGAAATAGAAGGGCCGTCGGAGTGATCCGGCGGCCCTTTTCGTATCTAGAACTCCTCCGCCGCCGTCATCAACCGCGTCAACCTAGCCGGCGCGCACACCCGCCAGCTCCGCTCGACCCATTCCGCGACATGGGCCCAATCGACCCCCGCGCGGTCGAGCCTGATCCCGATCCAGTTCGAGGGGCCGTAATATTGGGGTCGGAAATACATGTCGGGATCGGCGTCGATCAGCTGGGCCATCTCGTCCTGCCCGCCGCATTTGACCAGTACGCCGATGCTGTCCTCGCCATGATGGCGCTGCCACAGGATGGCGAAGAATTTGTCGCTCGACGGGCTGCCGACCTTCCAGCCGGGCGCGCCGTGCGAGGTCTTGGAGCGGGTTTCGGGGAGGGCGAGGGCGATCTCGCCGAGGCGCGCTTCGATCCACGCCGGATCGCGCTCGCGAGTGACGTATTCGGCCAGCGCCAAGTCGCAATCCTCCCCAGCGATACCGCCGACACCCTCTCCGACCGCGTGCGCATCGCCGAGCATCAATTGCTCCCCCGCACGCTGGCCAAGTTTGTCACCCGCGAGCGCGACCCGGCGTGGATCAAGGCGCGGGTCGGCGAAATCGCCCTCGCCCTCCCGGAAACGCGCTTCA
>JANXUK010000077.1 GCA_025356275.1 Sphingomonadales bacterium
GCGGTTCGGCGTCAGTTTTGCGCAAGCGCTAGTGGATTGATTTTGACATTCGAGTTCCGCTTGCGGCAAAGGGTGCTTTCGAATGTCAAAATCATAAAATCCACTAGAAACAATATAATTTCTAGTGGTTCTGATGTTTCCGACATTTGCCTCTGCCCTTGCCGAAAGGGATGCAAATGTCGGAAACGAACCACTAGAGGCTGTTTGGCCGCCGTCGGCGGCGCAAGCCTGTGCCGTCCCGCGCGCCCTCCCGACCTCCCACAGAATATCCTGCCAGGAAGATCGGGAGGGGGCGCGGGACGGCACAGGCTTCAATCAACACGGATTTCTTGGAGTTTTGGGCCAGCATGACGGGCGATAGGGCGGAGATCTTGCGGGCACTTCTGCCCGATGGGGCGGCGGCGCGGGCGGTGTCGCTAAAGGCGGCGGGCGGCGTGGTGACGCTGGTGCTGGACGGCAGCGGCTTTGATGCGATCGAGCGCGAGCGGCTGGAGACTTCGGCGCGCGAGGCTTTGGCAGGGGCGCCGGGGGTGACCGAATTGCGCGTGGCGGTGATGGCCGACCGGGCCGAGGGCGCGCCCAACCGGCCCCGGATCATCGCGGTGGGATCGGGCAAGGGCGGGGTCGGCAAATCCACGCTCTCGGCCAATCTGGCGGTGGCGCTGGCGCGGATGGGGCGCAAGGTCGGCTTGGTCGATGCCGACATCTATGGCCCGTCACAGCCGCGCCTGCTCGATACCGAGGGGCAGAAGCCACAGGCGCGTGAGAAGCACTTGCTGCCGGTGGCCAGCCGCTTTGGCGTCAAGATGCTGTCGATGGGGCATCTGATCGCGCCGGGGCAGGCGATTGCGTGGCGCGGGCCGATGGCCGGCAATGCGCTGGGCCAGCTGATCGATGCGGCCTGGGGCGATACCGAGTTCCTGATTGTCGACCTGCCACCCGGCACTGGCGACGTGCAACTGACCATGCTGCAACGGCACAAGCCGGTCGGTGCGGTGATCGTCTCGACGCCGCAGGATCTGGCGCTGATCGATGCGACCCGCGCGATGCAGCTGTTCGGCACCGCCGGCGTTCCGATTATCGGGCTGGTCGAGAATATGGCGGGGTATCAATGCCCGCATTGCGGCGAGATGTCCGATCCGTTCGGGCAGGGCGGCGTCGAAGCGGCGGCCAGGGCGATGGGGCATGCGTTTCTGGGCCGGGTGCCGTTGACGCTGGCCACGCGCATCGCCAGCGACGACGGCATGCCGCCCGCCGCCAATCCGGGCGAGCAGGATTTCACCGCGATTGCCCGGCGCGTGCTGACCTGGCTCGATAATCAGCGGTAAGATGGCTGGCCCGCCTGCCTTGGCCTTGTCGCGGCGCCGCATGCTGATCGGCGGCACCGTGGCTGGTGCGCTGGTGCTGGGGTGGGAGCTGTTGCCGCGCCGCTATCCCTCGCCGCTGACGCCGGGACCGGGGGAGACTGCGCTGGGCGGGTGGCTGATGATCGGAGAGAACGGGCTGGTCAGCGTGGCGGTGCCGCAGCTGGAGATGGGGCAGGGCATCACCACCCTGCTGCCGCAGATCGTGGCCGAGGAACTGGGCGCCGATTGGCGCCAAGTGGCCGCGCTGGCGGTGCCGGTCAGCGAATTGTTTGCAAACGTGCCGCTGGCCCTGCGCTGGGCCGAGCTGTGGTTGCCCCCCTTTAGCGAGGCTGGTGAGGCTGGCGAAGGTGTGGCGCGGCATTGGGCCGAGGGTGCGCGCTTTATGGTGACGGCGGATGGCATGTCGCTGGACGCTTATGAGGCCCCTGCGCGCAGCGCCGCGGCGGCGGCGCGAGATATGCTGGCGATGGCGGCGGGGCGGCGCTGGGGGGTGGATTGGCGGGAGTGTAGCGTGGCGCGCGGGGAGGTACGGCATGGGGCGCGCAAGGCGGGCTTCGGGTCGCTGGCTGCCGATGCCGCCGGGTTTACGCCGCCCGATCCGCCGGTGTTGCGCGGGGCCTCGGCGGGGGCTGCGTACCCGAGGCTCGACCTGCCCGGCAAGGTGGATGGAACCGCGCGCTTTGCAGCAGACATCCGCCTGCCCGGCATGGTGTTCGCCGCGATCCGCCATGCGCCGATCGGCGAGGCGGCGGGCCTGGCCGATTATGATGCGAAGCGCGCCGCAGACGTGCCGGGGTTCATCGCTCTGGTCAAAGGGCCCGACTGGCTCGCCGCCACCGCGACCACCTGGTGGGCGGCCGAGCGTGCGCTGGGGCTGATCGCGCCGCGCTTTACCGTTCACCGCCCGATCGAGACTTTGCGGATCGAGGCCGCGCTGGACAAGGCTGTGCGCGAGGGGGCGGCGGTGTCCATAGCGCATGTGGGTGATCCCGACGGCGTGCTGGCGCAGGCGGGCAGCTTCACCCAGCGCTATGACGTGGCGCCCGCGCTACATGCCGGGATCGAGACCGCTGCCGCCACCGCGCGGCTCCGTGACGGCAGGCTAGAGCTATGGATCGCGGCGCAGGCGCCCGAGGCGGCGCGGCGCGCGGCGGCGAAGGCTTTGGGCATGGGCGTGCGCGATGTCATCCTTTATCCGGTGCCGGCCGGAGGGAGCTTCGACGCCAGGCTGGAGCATCCGCATGGCGCCGAGGCCGCGTTGATCGCGCGCGCGGCGGGCTGCCCGGTGCAGCTCATGTGGTCGCGCTGGCAGGAGGCGGCGGGGGGGGTGGTGCGTCCGCCGGTCGCGGCATTGATGAGCGCGCGGGTCGGCGGCGACGGGGTAATCTCGGCGTGGCGGATGCGCGCGGCCTTGCCGGCCAGCGCGCGCGAATTTGGCGCGCGGCTGCTCGATGGCGCGGGACGGGCGGAGGCGGCGCGCGGTGCGGGCGATCATGGCGATCCGCTGGCGCTGGAGGGGGCGGTGCCGGCCTATGAGATCGCCAATCTGGCGGTCGAGCATGTGCCCACCGCGATTCATCTGCCCACCGGACGCCTGCGCGGCAATGCGCATGGTTATACCGCGTTTTTCACCGAATGCTTTATCGACGAGCTGGCCTTTGGTCAGCGCCACGAGCCGCTGTCGTTCCGCATGGCGATGCTGGAGGGTGACGCGCGTCTGGCGCAGTGCCTTCAGCGGGTGTCGGCGCTGGCCGGGTGGAACGGCGGCAATGATGGCAGCGGCGCGGGCCTCGCCTGTCACCGCATGGGCAGCGTCGAGGCCGGCGGCTGCATCGCAGCGATCGCGTCGGCGCGGCGCGGGGCCGACGGCGTGCGGGTGGAGAAGATCAGCGTCGTGGCCGATATTGGCCGGATCGTGAACGAGGACATCGCGCGTCAGCAGATCGAGGGCGGGCTGGTGTTCGGGATCGGCCTCGCTTTGGGGTCCAGCACCGGCTATGCGCGCGGCCTGCCGGTGACGGGCCGGCTGGGTGAGTTGGGGCTGCCCCGGCTGGGCGATTGCCCTGAGATCGTGGTGGAATTAATCGCAAGCGACGCGGCTTCGTTCGATCCGGGCGAACTGGGCGTCGCGGTGGCGGCGCCGGCCATCGCCAATGCCCTGTTCTCGGCCACCGGGCTCCGGTTTCGCAAACTGCCGCTGATCGGCGAAGAGGAATGACCATGACGCCTGAGCATCCTGACGTGGCCTGTGGCAAGGTGGGCGTGCTGCTGGTCAACCTCGGCACGCCGGATGCGCCGACGCCTGCTGCGGTGCGCCGCTATCTGGCGGAGTTTCTGTGGGACCGGCGGGTGGTGGAGATCCCGCGCGCGCTGTGGTGGCTGATCCTGCATGGCGCGGTGTTGCGGACCCGCCCGCGCAAATCGGCGCATGCCTATGCGCAGGTGTGGGGCGAGGGCGGATCGCCGCTGGCGGTGATCACAGCGGCGCAGGCGGGTGCTTTGCAGGCGCGGCTGCCGGGGGTGCAGGTGGCTTATGCAATGCGCTATGGCCGGCCCGCGATCGCCGCGGAGATGGCGCGGCTAAAGGATGCCGGGTGCGAGCGTATCCTGTTCGCGCCGCTCTATCCGCAATATTCGGGGGCGACCACGGCGACCGCGTTCGATGCGATGGCCGCAGGGCTGGGGGCGATGCGCTGGCAGCCGGCGGTGCGGACCTTGCCGGCGTATCACGATGATCCGGCGTATATTGGCGCGCTGCGTGGCGATCTGGCGCGGCAACTGGCGGGGCTGGCGTTTGTGCCAGAGGTGCTGCTGCTCAGCTTCCACGGAATGCCGCAGCGGACTCTGACGCTGGGCGATCCGTACCATTGCCATTGCCGCAAGACCGCGCGCCTGCTGACCGGGGCGTTGGGGCTCAGCCATCCGGGTTTGCGGGTGGAGGTATCGTTTCAGTCGCGGTTTGGCCGGGCGGAGTGGCTGGGGCCGGCGACCGATGTGGTGCTGGCGCAGGAGGGCGCGCGCGGCACGAAGGCGCTGGCGATTGCCGCGCCGGGGTTCTCGGCCGATTGCCTTGAGACGCGCGAGGAGCTGGCGATCCGGGGCCGGGAGCAGTTTGTTGCCGCTGGCGGGGCGGAGTTTGCGGTGCTCGATTGCCTCAACGATGGGACGGCGGGGATGGCTATGCTGGAGGCGCTGGTGCGGCGTGAGTTGGGGGGGTGGGTTTAGGATTAGCCGAGCCGTTGCCGGCCCCCTGATGTTAGAATTTGCAGAACCGGGTCTACAAGCCGCGAAGGCAATGGATCTCCACCAAATGCGCAATGATTATCTTCGCGAATTAGATGCGAGTGAGGTGATGCCAGACTGGGCGAGGGCGATGGCCCGCCAGAGCGTTGACCAAATACCTTTTGGTCAGGTTCGCGCTCATTACCCGAACAGGTTACGAGCGCTACTTTCTTGAGGACGTCCGCTATCGGGCACGCGTCTTAAGGAATTGGATGGCTTATGGTTGGGCGACAGGCGACATCGCACCCGGTCCCCCGCAACCTAAAAATCCACCGCGATGCCGTTTTTCTCCCAATCGCCGTAGCGGGTGGGGGATAGGGCTTCGCCGTCTGGCTTTGGGGCGGCGGGGGCGGGCGCGGGGTCGGTGCTCCAATAGGCCGGCTTGGCAAAGGGGGCGGGGCGGGTGGTGGCTCGGCGTGCATCGGCGGGTTTGCTCATAACGCCAAGCATGACGGCGCTGGCCCGCGAAGGCAATGCGCGATAGGGGGCCGCGATGGATATTCCCGGACTTCCCGCGCGCCGCGCCGCGCTGCGCCTGATCGATGCGGTGTTGCGCCGGGGCGAGACGCTGGACCAGGCTGGGCATGGCGCGTGTCAGGGCCTGCGCGAGGGGGCGGACCGCGCGCTCGCGAAGGCGCTGGCGGGCGAGGCTTTGCGCTGGCTGACCGATCTCGATGCGCTGATCGATAGTGCCACCGCGCAGGTTCTGGCGCATGATGCCAAGCCGCGCGCCGTGCTGCGGCTGATGCTTGCAGGGTGGCTGCGGCTGGAGACGCCGCCGCATGCGGTGATCGCGACCGCCTTGCCGTTGCTTGTCGGCGGGCCGAGGCGGCTGGCGCATGGCGTGTTCTCGGCGCTGGTGCGCAGCGGCGCGAAGCTGCCCGAGGTGCCGACCTTGCCGGCGGCGGTGGTGGAGCGGTGGGGCGAGGCGATGGCCGGGCGGGTCGCGCCCGCTCTGGCGGTGCCGCCGCCGCTCGATCTGACGCTGAAGGATGCCACGACAACGGGCGCGTGGGCGCAGCGGCTGGGCGGGGTGTCGCTGATGCCGGGCCATCTGCGCCTGCCGAGGGGCGAGGCGGTGGAGCGGCTCGATGGCTTTGGTGAGGGCGCGTGGTGGGTGCAGGATTTGGCCGCATCTTTGCCGGCAAGGGTGCTGGGCGCGGGCGAGGGGCGGACGGCGCTCGATCTGTGCGCCGCGCCGGGGGGCAAGAGTTTGCAGCTGGCAGCAGCGGGCTGGCGAGTGACCGCGCTGGACAATAATGCGCGGCGGATCGAATTGCTGCGGGCCAATCTGGGGCGGTGCGGGCTGGGCGCCGATCTGGTTTGTGCCGATGCTTTGGTGTGGGAGCCCATGGAACGCTTCGATGCGGTGTTGCTGGATGCGCCGTGCACCGCGACGGGCACCTGTCGCCGGCATCCCGACGTGCTGCACCGGATCGGAGCACGGCATATCGCCGAGATGGCGGCGATGCAGGCCGGGTTGCTGGCGCGGGCGGCGGGTTGGTTGAAGCCGGGCGGGCGGCTGGTTTACGCGGTGTGTTCGCTGGAGCCGGCCGAGGGCGAAGATATTGCGGCGGGCCTCGATATGCCGCGCGATCCGATCACGGCCAGCGAATTGCCCGCCGGGTTAGCCCCCACACAAGAGGGCTGGCTGCGCAGCGAGCCGGGGATGCTGGGCGATGCGGGCAGCCTCGACGGGTTTTTCGTGGCGCGCTGGCGGGCAGGCTAAAGCGTGATGACAAAAAGTGGGAGCCGGTTTTTGTCGGTCAATCACGTGGCAACATAGGCCTTGAGCGTGACGACGTCTCGACGAAACGTCATCACGCACTGCGCGGCCAAACCCGCTTGCCAGCGGTGGCCAATGCGCGCAATTCGCATGCCATGACCACAAGCCTGATCGCCGCCATCCTCGACATCGCCGCGCCGCTGGGGCGCAAGCCGTTCCTGATCGAGGGCGAGGCCAGCGTGCTTGCCTATGGCGACATTGAGCGCGAGACCGGGCGGCTGGCGGCGCGGTTGGCGGCTTTGGGCGCGGCGCCAGGCGACCGGATCGCGGTGCAGGTCGACAAATCGCCGTCAGCGGTGCTGCTGTACCTGGGGGCTTTGCGTGCCGGGTTGGTGTTCGTGCCGCTCAACACCGCCTATACCGCCGCCGAGCTGGGCTATTTCATTGGCGATGCCGGACCGGCGCTGGTGGTGTGCCGGCCCGGCGATGCGGAGGTGGTGCAGGCTGAAGCGACACGGGCGGGGGCGGGCGGGGCCAAAGTGGTTACGCTGGACGCCAATGGTGGGGGCAGTCTGCTGGCCGATCTGCCCGAGGAGCCGGCACCGCTGGTGGCGCGGGGGGCGGATGATCTGGCGGCGATCCTCTATACGTCGGGGACCACGGGGCGCTCCAAGGGGGCGATGCTGAGCAACGGCAATCTGCTGAGCAATGCGTTGGCACTCAAGGATCTGTGGCGGTGGCGGGCGGAGGATGTGCTGATCCATATCCTCCCGATCTATCATGTGCATGGTCTGTTCGTGGCGCTGCATGGCGCGCTGCTGGCCGGGGCGAGTGTGCGGTTTTATCGGGGGTTCGAGGCCCCTGCGGTGATCGCCGATTTCGCGCGGAGCAGCGTGTTGATGGGGGTGCCAACGCATTATGCGCGTCTGCTGCGCGAGGAAGGTCTGACGCCCGGGGCCTGTGCGGGGATGCGTCTGTTCGTGTCGGGATCGGCGCCGTTGCTGGCCGAGGCGCATCGCGATTTTGCGGCGCGCAGCGGGCATATGATCCTTGAACGCTATGGCATGACCGAGACCGGGATGATCACCTCCAACCCCTATGACGGCGCGCGGATCGCGGGGACGGTCGGCTATGCGCTGCCCGGTGTCGTGGTGCGGATCGATGCGGCGGAGGGCGAGCCGGGCGTGCTGGGGGTGCGCGGGCCCAATGTGTTCAAGGGCTATTGGCGCAATCCGGAAAAGACTGCGCAGGAATTTCGAGGGCACTGGTTCATCACCGGCGATATCGCCACGCAGGCCGATGATGGGCGCATCACGCTGGTCGGGCGGGCCAAGGACCTGATCATCGCCGGCGGCCTCAACATCTATCCCAAGGAGATCGAGGAGGCTGTCGATGCCCTGCCCGGCGTGGTGGAATCGGCGGTGTTCGGCGTGCCGCATGCCGATCTGGGCGAGGGCGTGGTCGCGGTGGTGGTGGCGCTGCCGGGGGCGGGCTTGACCGAGGCGGCGGTGCTGGCGGGTCTGGCGGGGGGCCTGGCGCGGTTCAAATTGCCGCGCCGGGTGATCGTGGTCGAGGCGCTGCCCAGGAATGCGATGGGCAAGGTGCAGAAGGCGGCTTTGCGGGCGGAGTATGCCGCGGTGTTTGCCGGCTAACCCCGCGC
Source organism: Sphingomonadales bacterium (assembly GCA_025356275.1). Lineage (GTDB taxonomy): Bacteria > Pseudomonadota > Alphaproteobacteria > Sphingomonadales > Sphingomonadaceae > Novosphingobium. The sequence goes on from JANXUK010000077.1 coordinate 8,036, forward strand.
CCCCCTTGCGAACAGCCGCATCGTAAGCTCGGCATAGCTGGGGTCGGCGGCGGCATCGGGCTGGGAAATCGGGGCCCCGACATAGGGCCTGCGCAGCCGCAAGTCATAGGTGACGACCCGCCAGGCAAAGCGCCACCCCCCATCGGCGCAGCGGCGGTAAGTGTCGATATAGCGGACCGTCATCAGGTCCTCCTGCTGTGTGCCATCCGCGCCCGGAATGATGTGCCAGGCGATGGCATAGACCTCGCCGCAGCCGGTGCCCGCCGCGCTGTCCACCGCGATCAGGTGATTGCAGATGTGGTGGCCGCTATACGGCATATGCGGGAAGGACCGTTCGAGGAAATCGCAATAAGCCGCTGCCGGGCCGTCGAAACTGTCGCCATGGGTGTCGGTGGCGTCGTCGGTGTAGAGGTCGCGGAGCAGCGCGCCATCCTTGCGGTCCACCCCGCGTGCATAGAGCAGCGCAAGGTCGCGGATCGCGTGCTTGGCGATGAGGTCATCGAGCGTAGTCATGTTCGGGGCTCCATCAAGCGGCGTGCGGCGGCGACACATGGGGCGAGCCGGGCCTCGGCATCGAGCCCGGCGAGCGCACGGGGGCCCATCGGCACCTCCAGCCCGATCGGGCATTGCGGCCGCAAGGCGGCGATAAATGCGGCCAGCGGCAGCACGCCCTCGCCCGGTCCGAGGCGGTTGTTGCGGGCTATGTCGAAATAATCGGGGCCAACTGCGGCTTTGGAGGCGTCGCACAATTGCGCATAGGTGATCAGCGCCGGATCGACTGCAGCCAAACCCTCGGGCGTATCGCCGCCGCACAGCAGGTGCATCGCATCCACCAGAACCCCAGCATTGGGTGCGTCGGCGGCGCGCAGCAATGCCAGCGCCTGCGCCAGCGTGCCGATAGGCATCCCCGGCAGGAACTCCACCGTAACCGGCAGATTGTACGCCGCAGCGGTGCGGGCGAAGCTTGCGAATTCGGCGGCGGCGCGGGGGGCATCGGGTTCCAGCACGCAGGTATTCAGCCGGAGGGCACCCAATTCGACCAGCAGCGCGATGTCGGCTTGGGCGTCGGCGATGCTGGCGCCCGGGCGGATCAGGAAGCCCTCGCCCAGCGAGATTCGCACCCCGTTTGCGATCAGGGCGGCGCGGACTTCGCGCCTGAGCGCCGGATCATCGCGCAGGCTCCATACAGCGCCGCCCAGCGGATCGGCAGTAATCGGGCTCAACGCCAGCCCGATCGCGCCGCAGCCCAGCCGCGCCGCCAATTCCACAAACCCGGCGGGAGGCATGCCCAACCCGCTGATGAATTCGATCCCCAGCCGGTCCGCCGCAAATGTCACGCGGGCGGACCGTCGCCGCGCGCATCGCGCAGCATCCGTGCGAACAGCTGAACCTCACCCACGCTATAGGCCGCAAGATTGGTGGTGATGATCGCGGCGATCCCGGCGCGCACCTGCCCGCTGGCCCTGAGCCCCAGCGGGGTCAGCGTCAGTTCGCTGCGGCGGCGGTCATCCGCTCCGGCCCGGGTGCTGATCAAGCCGGCGACGGTGAGGCGCACCAGCTCGGCCGTGATCAGGCTGCGCCCGATCTTGAAGGTGGCGGCAAGATCGCGCGGGTTGACCGGGCCATCCTCGATCAGGTTGAGGATAGAGGCGCCGCGCGGGCCCAGATCATACGCCGCGGTAACCGGGCCGGTGGCGCCGCGCAGGCTGCGATGAGCAAGGCCCAGCCCCTGACAGACGAGGGCAATTTCGGCCCAGGACAGCCCGCCCGTTTCTTCGGCGGCAATTCGCGGCATGCTCCGTGGTTTGGCAGCGGATTTGCGCAAGATGTTACATCTTTCGGGTCGGATACCGTCCGGGTTGCAACGCCTGGGCCGTGATTTTGATCCGGGGCGGAGCGCCTGGTGTGCCGGCTGGGCCATTGCGCTTACCCGGCCGCATCGGCGCGGGCATCGGGGGGCAGCATCCAGCCGCCGGCGCCCTGGCTGCGCACCCAGCCGCCGGCGCCCCATGTGCCGCCATCGATCGGAATGATCGTGCCGGTGATATAGCTGGCCATGGCGGAGGCGAGAAACACCGCCAGATGGCCGCATTCGGCGTCTATGCCGGGGCGCCCGGCGGGGATGCGGCGGGCCAGCGCCTCGGCCTGCGCGGGGCTGGGCTGAGGCCATAGCGCGGGGTCGGTCACGTCTGACCCGGCGCCGGTGGTGCCGGGAGTGCGGGTGAAATCCGGCGCAATGGCGTTGACGCGGATGCCGTGATCGGACAGTTCCACCGCCAGCGTGCGGGTCAAGTTGTTGATCCCCGCCTTGCACGCGGCATAGACCGCATAGCCCGGCGCGGCGCGCGCGCCCTCGATGCTGGTGACATTGATGATCGCGCCGCCCCGTGCCCCGGCGATCATATGCGGGATCGCGGTGGATGTTGCGGTAAGGTTGCTGACTAGATTGAGGTCGATATGGCGGCGCCAGTTGGCGGGCGAGAGCTCTGCAAAGGCGCGCCGGCTGACCCCGCCGGCATTGTTGACCAGAATGTCGAGCCGGCCAAAATGCGCGGCGGACCGATCGACTGCGACCCGCAGCGCATCGGCGTCCATCACATCGGTCATGAGCGGCAGCGCGCGGCGGCCATATTCGGCGATGCGCTGCGCAGCTTCCTCGGCGCGGGGCGCGCTGCGGTCGATCACGCAGACATCGGCGCCATGTGCGGCGAGGCACAGCGCGATGGCCCGCCCGATGCCGCCGCCGCCGCCGGTGACGATTGCGGCTTGCCCGGCAAGGTTGAGGGTTCCGGTGTCCATCAGGGCTCCTTTGGCAGGCAAGATGACGCATCGGTCAGGTCTTGGGGCAGGTCGATATCGCGCGCCAGGCCCGGCGTGGCGATCAGGCGGTGGGTCAGGCCAAGCCGCGCGGCCGCGGCCTGATGCGCGGCGCAGCTGTCTGTGCCGAAGGCGAAGGTGAAGATGGCCGCCTCGGGCAGGGGCAGGGACAGGGCGTTGGTGCCGTTGGCATGGCGGTCGGGGGCGATGAGAACTTCGTTGTCGCGGGTGGAGAGCAGCAGCGCGATATCCTGTGAGGTGATCTGGGGGAGGTCGCCGGGGAGCACGATCAGCCGGCTGGCCCCATCCTCCACCGCCGCCAACAGCGCCGCCTGTAGCGCGGCATTGAGCCCGCCTCCGGGGTCGGGCATCAGTGCCACATCCAGCCCGTGGCGAGACGGCCCGATCAGCGCGATCTCATCCACCCCCGGCGTATCACGCGCCGCCGCCACCACCCGGCCCAGCATCGCTGCCACCAATACGCCGCGCGCCGCCGGGCTCAGCACGCCCGACAGGCGGAGCTTGGCGGTCTCGGGCGGCTTGACCGGGATGACGACCCGCGTGGTCATTCAAACAGCCGGCGCGGTCGTCAGCCCGGTGAAACGGATGCCCGCGCCGTCGGCGGCATAGGTCTTGTTGAGATAGATCAGCACGCTGGTCAGCGCCTCCGCCGCTGCCGAATTGGCCAGCGCGCCCCCAGAGAGCCCGCGCAAACCCATGTCGGCGGCCAGCCCGATCACCACATTGCGCGCGGGCACATCGTCCCCGAAGACCAGCACGTCGCAATCGACCAGGGCATCGGTATCGAGGATATGCGCCGCGACATTGTGAAACCCGCTGACCAGCCGCACGGCGGGGCCAAGCAACGCCGCCGCCGTCTGCGCCGCCGAGCCCGCCGCCGGCAATTGCACCCGCATCACCTTGGGCGGGACCAGCGGCACCGTAGTATCCACCACCACCGCATCGCCGATATGCGGCGCGATCTCGGCCAAGGTCGCCGCCTGCGCCGCGAAGGGCACGGTGACGATCAGCACCTCCTGCCCCGCCGCCATTGCGGCATTGGTGCCGCCCGTGCGCGCGCCGATTTCGGTGGCGGTGGCGCGCGCCCGCTCTCCGTCGCGTGAGCCGATGCTGACGCTGTGCCCCGCCTTGGCCAGCCGCCGCGCGATCGCCTTGCCGAGGTGGCCGGTGCCGCCGATGATCCCGATTGCCGCCATGGCGATGCTTCCTTCTTGCAAGTGGCCCCTCATTGCCGGCAGGAGCTGGGGGCGCCTAGCGCTAATTTGAATTGCGCCGGTTTGGCGAATGGGATCGGTCGGGCGATATGGATGGTGCGGGAGGAAGGTTGAGCGTGGCGGTGCTGAGCGGGCTGCCGCTGTTCGCACCGGGACAGGCCTTGGCACCCGCAATCGTCGCAGCGGCGGCGCGGCAGGGCGAGACCTTGGGCGCGGATGACGTGCTGGTGGTGGCACAGAAGATCGTGTCGAAGGCCGAGGGCCGGCAGGTCGCTTTGGCCGGAGTGGCCATCACGGCGGCGGGGCATGATCTGGCCAGACGGACCGGGCGGGCGCCGGCTTTGGCGCAGCTGATCCTCGACGAAAGCAGTGCGATTTTGCGCGCTTCCCCCGCCGCGATCATCGCAAGGCACCATAGCGGGCATGTGCTGGCCAATGCCGGGATCGATGCCTCGAATGTTGCGGGGGGGGATGCGGATGAAGTGCTGATCTGGCCGGCGGACCCTGATGCCAGCGCGCGGGCTTTACGGGCGGAACTGGCGGCGTTGTTGGGCGCGGCGCCGGCGGTGGTGATCGCCGATTCGCTGGGGCGGGCGTGGCGGCAGGGTACGATCGGCACCGCAATCGGCGCGGCGGGCATCGCGGCGCTCGACGATCAGCGCGGGCAGAGCGACCTCTATGGCCGCACCTTGCAGGCGACGGTGATCGCGGTGGCTGATGCCATCGCTGCCGCCGCTGTGCTGGCGATGGGCGAGGGCGCGCAGGGTACGCCGGTTGCCATCGTGCGCGGCGCCGGCGCCTGGACTACGGCGGAAGATGGCCCCGGCGCGGCGGCGGGGCTCAGGCCGGTGGCGCAGGATATGTTTACATGAGGCGGAGCCGGGGGATCACATGAGGCGGAGCCGGAAAAGCGACGGACAGGGCCATGTTCTCGCGCTGTCGGGCGGAGTCGGGGGCGCCAAGCTGGCGGCGGGGCTGGCGGCGGTTTTGGCGCCTGAGCGGCTGACCATCATCGTCAACACCGGCGATGATTTTGAGCATCTGGGGCTGACCATCTGCCCCGATATCGATTCGGTGGTCTATGCGCTGGCTGGGCTCAATGACACGGCGCGCGGCTGGGGCGTGGCGGACGAAAGCTGGCATGCGCTGGGCATGCTCGGGCGTTTGGGCGAGGCCGACTGGTTTCAGCTCGGCGACCGCGATCTGGCGATGCATATCGCGCGCAGCTGGCGGATGCGGGAGGGTGAGAGCCTGAGCGCAGTGACGGCGCGGCTCTCGGCTGGGCTGGGGATCGCGCATCGGGTGGCGCCGATGAGCGATGATGCGCTGCGCACGATGATCGAAACCGACGCCGGCTGGATGGAGTTCCAACGCTGGTTCGTGGGCGAGCGCTGCGCACCTGCGGTACGCGGCATCAAGTTTGAGGGGGAGGCGGGAATGTCGCCGGCCTTGGCACAGGCGCTGGCGCGCGACGATCTGGCGGTGGTGGTGGTGTGTCCTTCGAATCCCTACCTATCGGTCGATCCGATCCTGGCGGTGGCCGGCGTGCGTGCCGCTTTGGGGGACGTGAATGTGCCGCGCGTCGCCGTATCGCCGCTGATCGGGGGCAAGGCGGTGAAGGGGCCATTGGGCGCGCTGCTGGCCGATCTGGCGGGCGGGGCCGATAATGCGGCGATCGCGCGGCATTACGGCGGGCTGATCGACCATCTGGTGATCGACCGCTCCGACGATGCCGGGGCGGAGGGATTGCATGCACAGGGCCTTTGCGTCACCGTCACCGATACGCTGATGCGCGGGGTCGAGGATCAGGCCCGGCTGGCGCGCGCGGTTCTGGGCGCGGTGAAGGTGGAAGCGGATTTGTGATGATTCTCGCACCCGATAGCGCGCTGATCGCCGACCTGCTGGCACTGCCGTTGGACGTGCTGATGGCGCGGGCGCGCGACCGGCGGGAGGGGCGCGGTCCGGCGCGGCTGACCTATTCGCGCAAGGTGTTTATCCCGTTGACCCGGCTGTGCGCCGATGTCTGCCATTATTGCACCTTTGCCGCCGCGCCCTCACAAGTGCCGGCGCCGTTCCTGACGCTGGACGAGGTGCTGGTTATTGCCCGGGCCGGAGCGGCGGCGGGGTGCAAGGAGGCGCTCTTCACGCTGGGCGATGCGCCCGAGCGGCGGTATGCGGCGGCTCGCGAGTGGCTGGCGGCCGCAGGGTTTGCGCGGACGCTGGATTATGTCCGCCACTGCGCCGAGGCGGTGCTGCGCGAGACGGGCCTGTTGCCGCATATCAATGCCGGGCTGATGGATGCGGCGGATTATGCCGCGTTCAAGCCGGTGGCGGCGTCCTGCGGCCTGATGTTGGAGAGTGTGGCGGACTTGGGCGCGAAGGGCAGCGCGCATTATGGCTCGCCCGACAAGGTGCCGGCTTTGCGATTGGCTTCGCTGGCGGCGGCGGGCGCGGCTATGATGCCCGTGACCAGCGGCATCTTGTGCGGGATTGGCGAGAGAGCTGAGGAGCGGTTGGCGTCGCTGGTCGCTCTGCGCGACTTGCATGCCGCGCACGGGGCTTTGCAAGAAGTCATCATCCAGAATTTCTGCCCCAAGCCGGGCACGAAGATGGCCGGGGCGCCCGCATTGTCCGAGGCGGAATTCCTGCGCGTGGTGGCGGCGGCGCGGATTGTCCTGCCCAATGATGTCAGCGTGCAGGTGCCGCCGAACCTCAATGACGCGCGTCTAGCCGCGCTGATCGACGCCGGGATCGACGATTGGGGTGGGATTTCGCCGGTTACGATCGATCACGTCAACCCCGAAGCGCCTTGGCCCGAGGTTGAGCGGCTGGCGGCGATTTGTGCTGCAAAGGGCCTGCCATTGGTCGAGCGGCTGACCGCCTATCCGCGCTTTGTCCGCGATGCGTTTGGCGTGGGCGCGGCGAAGGGCTGGATCGATAAAACGCTGGCCCCGGCGGTGCTGCGGCTGGCCGACAGCGAGGGTCTGGCGCGTGACTCGGCGTGGAGTCCGGGGGTGGTCGAAGCCGCTCCGGGGAGCCCCTCGGCGCCTCTGGGCGCCCAGCATGCGGGGCCGGTGGCGGTGAGCCTGCACCGTATCCTCGATCGCGCGGCGGGCGGGTTTGCGCTGAGCGAGGCGGAGATCGTCACGCTGTTTTCGGCACGCGGCGCGGCGGCAGCGGCGGTGGTTGCGGCGGCGGATGCTTTGCGGCGCGAGGTCAAGGGCGACACCGTGACCTTCGTGATCAACCGCAACATCAATTACACCAATATCTGCACGCATTCCTGCAGCTTCTGCGCCTTTTCAAAGTCGTCCGCGAAATCCGGCATGCGCGATCCCGGCTATGTGCTGGATTTCGGCGAAGTGGCCGAACGCGCGGCGGATGCGGTGGCGCGGGGGGCCTCCGAAGTGTGCCTGCAAGGCGGTATCCACCCCAGCTACACCGGCGACACCTATGCCGGGATAGTTTCGGCGGTGAAGGCGCGGTGCCCCGATCTGCATGTCCATGCTTTCTCACCGCTGGAGGTCAGTCAGGGCGCGCGGACTTTGGGTGTCACCGTGGGCGACTATCTGGCGCGGCTGCGCGATCTCGGGCTGGGCTCGCTGCCAGGGACGGCGGCGGAGATTTTGAGCGACGATGTGCGGGCGCGGATTTGCCCCGACAAACTGCCCACGGCAGAGTGGCTGGCCGTGGTGAGCGCGGCGCATCGCGCGGGCCTGCCGACCACCGCCACGATCATGTTCGGGCATTGTGAGGGGCCGGAGCATTGGGCCAGGCATCTGCTGGCGATCCGCAATCTTCAGGGCGAGACCGGGGGCTTTACCGAATTCGTGCCGCTGCCGCTCGTGCATATGGAAGCGCCGATGTACCGGCGCGGGCAATCGCGCCGGGGGCCCAGCTGGCGCGAGGCGGTGATGATGCATGCGGTGGCGCGGATCGTGCTGCACGGGCGGATTTCGTCGATCCAGGCGAGCTGGGTCAAGCTGGGGATGCCGGGTGCGGCGGCGGTGTTGAACGCGGGGGTCAATGATCTGGGCGGCGTGCTGATGAATGAGAGCATCAGCCGGGCGGCCGGCGCGGCGCATGGGCAGGAGGTTGGCGTGGCCGAGCTTATCGCTGCTGCCAGCAGTGCCGGGCGGACCTTGCGCCGGCGCAGCACGCTGTATCGCGATATGGGGCCGGCGGAGGGGTGGCTGGCGCTGGAGCCCGCTTAAACCAGACCCAGATCCACCGGGGCCGCACCGGGGAACACATGCGCGATTTGCGCCGGCGACAGGCCATATTGCCGCGCCACGATCCCGCCGATCAGCGCGCGGTAATCGGTCAGCACCGGCAGGTCGCGGCCCTGGTTGAGCGTCTGGGGCGAAAGCGCGACTTGCGGCCCCGCGATGCGCCCGCCGCGCACCCCGCCGCCGAGCACCCAATAGGCGCTGCCATGGCCGTGATCGGTGCCCCGGTCGCCATTCTCGCGGAAAGTGCGGCCGAATTCTGAGATGACGACGACGGTGGTGTCCCGCCACGCATCCGGGCCGATCTCGGCGGCGAAACCGGCTAGCGCGCGGCCCAATTCGCCAATGTGGTTTGCCAGATAGCCCTGCGCGCCGCCCTGATTGACGTGTGTGTCCCAACCGCCGACATCGACGAAAGCGAGGTTGTAATCGCTGCGCATCAGATGGCCGATGCGCTGGGCGGCGAGTTCAAAGCCCTTGGCGCTGACCGCGCCGCGCCCGGCCGCCTCCATCTCCTGATTGATCGAGGCGAACACCTGCTCGCGCACCGCGAAGCCCTCGGACACCGCATGGCCAAGGTCGGCGCCGCCCAAGTTCTGGCCCTTGTACATCGCGGCGATAAGCTCCGACTGACGCTGATCGAGCGGGGGTTTGCCAGCGGCATTGAGCGCGATATTGGGAATTACAGGCCCGCCCCGGCAGCTGAGGGGGACCTGCTGGGTAAAGGCGATCGGCATACACTTCGGAGAGCTGCGCCCCGCCTCCAGCACGCCGGCCAGGCGGCCCATAAAGCCCGACTGATAATTGCGGGTGCCGGCGACCGGCTGGCCCAGTTCGATACTGTCCTGCGTTTCGAAATGGCTGCGGCTCATATCGTCGGTGCCGGCGAAGGGCACAAAGGCGATCTGGCGCGCGGCCCACAAGGGCGCGATGCTGTCCTTGAGTGCGGGGTGCAGGCTCCAGTCGGCATCGAGCGGCAGCGCGGCGTCCGGGTTGGCGGGGTCGGGGTGGGCCAGCGCGATATTGGGCCGCGCCTCGTGGTAGAACGCATTGCCGGTGGGGGCGATGATGTTGGCGGCATCATAGGCGCCGCGCAGGAACACCACCAACAGGCGGCTATCTTTCGCCGCCGGTGCGGCAAAGGCGCGACCCACCACCACCGACGGTGCCAGCAGAGCAGAGGCGGCGAGCAGATTGCGACGGTTGATGATCAGCATGGCGGGGACCTTTGGTTTGATTGATCGCCTTGCGGCGATGAAGCCTGTGCCATCCCCCGCCCCCTCCCGACATCCCAATCAGGATGTATTCTGTGGGAGGTCGGGAAGGGGCGGGGGATGGCACAGGCTTCACCCAACAAAGACTCTCAACGCTTCATAAAATCGGGCGAGGCTAGCAGCAACATGTTCCATTCCTGCGGTGTTGTCGCGGCGGCGAGGGTTGCGCGGGTTTGCGGCGCCAGCGTCGGCTCCAACCCGTTATAATAGAGCGCGTTCTGCATTTGCGGAAAAGCGGGCTGGTCGGATACTGCGCCGTCGCTGCGGAACAATCCGGCCGACCCGTTGCCGATGGCGCGCGCGATTTCGAAGCGGGTTTCCATCTGGCCCGGCCCGCTCCACGCCGCGGCGCCCAGCGGATAGCCGTCGGGCGTCTCATGCATATACAGGCCCTCGCCCATCTGGTTCAGCCAGTTGATCATCGGCCGCGCGTTCAGGATCACGCGTCCGTCATAGGCATAGCGCACCGCCGAGACGACGTAATGCACCGGGTCCTTGAAGCCGGTGGCCAGGCTGGCCTGATATTCGGGCGCGGCGAACATCGCGCGCAGCACCGCCGAAATGTCGCCATGCGTGCGCAGGAATGTGTCTGACATCGGCTGGGTCAGCGCAGGCGCCGGGTTGTCGCCGACGAAATATTCGGCGATTTTGGTGGACACATGATGCGCGGTGGCAGGCGATGCGGCGATCAGGTCCAGCGCCTGCTCCACCTCGCCAAAGCCCGAGCCGTGGATGGTATGGCCCAGAAACTGCTTGTCACCGAAATCATGCCGGCGCGGGTCGAACTGAAATAGGCCGTCGTGGATTGCCAATTGCTGATATTGCGGGCGCATCTGGGCGCCATCGGGCCGGATGCTGACCCCGACCCCGGTGAGGATGCGCGCCAGTTCCTGCACATCCTTCTGGGTATAGCCGGAGCCTACGCCCATTGAGTGCAGCTCCATGATTTCGCGGGCGTAATTCTCGTTGATCTTGCCCGCCGCGTTCTGATCATTGTCCAGATAGCGCAGCATTGCGGGATGCCGCAGGCTGGCCTCCAGCAAGCCCCTGTACGAACCCAGGGCATGCGCGCGCAGGACGTCCTGATAATCGCCGACCATCGCCCGGATGTCGCGTTTTTGCGCATGGACGCTGAACAGGTTGGACCAGAACCAGCCCATTTGTTCGGTCAGCTGGGCCGGGGAATACACATCGCGGAGCAGCGCGCGGGCCTGTGCCTCGCGCAGCAGGTCGTTCATGTCCTGCTGCCATGCCTTCTTGGCGGCTTCGCGCGCGGCGGGGTCGGTGATGTCCTTGGTGGCGCGCTGCTGGGCGTCCATTTCCTGCACCAGCTGGGCCATTGGCTCGCGGCTGATCCGCATCGCGGCGATCTGGGCCGCGACTTCGGGGGGAAGCGAGGAATCGGCGGGTGGACGCGCGAAACTGGGTGCGGGGGTGCTGACCGCGCCTTGCGTGACGCCCCAGGTGACGCGGTTGGCGGCGGCGATGCTGGCCGCCGGGATGGTCTGCGGTGCGGCGTGTGCCCCAACCGTGCCCAATGCGCCCGCCGCCAGCAGCGCGCCGCCTATCCACACTCTCGCCATTGCCAAGCCTCGCCGAAAATTCCGATGCGGCGGTGGTAGTGCGCCCTAGTTGAGCGGCAGCTTAACGGCGCTGGATAAATGGCAATGCTAAGTGGTAATAAAGTGTCGCAGACGCGCTAGTGGATTGATTTTGACATTTGCATCCCCTGGCGGTTGGGATGGGTCTGCAAATGTCAGAATCGGACCACTACATGCCGTGAAGTTGTTCCCACATGCCGTCGGACATGCAGGTGTATTCGAGGTAATGTCCGAAAGCCTTGCGGCCATCGAGATAGAGAAAGCGCAAGTGATCGGGGCCGAGGTCGCGTTCCATTACCAGCGGCATGTCCTGGACATCCACCCGCGCGCGGAACCCGTCCCAGTCATTGATGCGCATGCAGATGTGGTGAAAGCGTAAGGGCCCGCCATTGCTTTGCGCGTTGGCATAGAGCCCGGTCTCGTCCTTGATCGTCTCGATCAATTCATATTGCAGATCGCCGATCCAGATAAAGCAGATGCGGCTGACGATGTGTTTCGGCCCGGCGGGGGTGGTGACCATCTGGTCGACATCGATGATATGCGGCTCTTTGGTCAGACCCCGCCCGCGAAACTGGTCGATGCCCACCGCGATATCGTCGCAGGCATAGGCGTTCTGGTAGTGGTGGCCTTCGAGCATGTTTGCGGTCCCTGATTAGCCTTCGCGCGCGACATCGTAACGGGCGAGGTAGTGTTCGAACATGGGCTCCAACTGGGCCAGGCTGACGCCATATTTCGCCAGCTTGTATTCGTGGCGGCCGAATTTATCCTGCGGATTGTCGGCCAGCCAGCCGGCGATCCCGGCCTCGGCCTCGGGCGTGAAGGCGTCGCCCAGCTTCGTGTACAGCCGCTTCATCACCCCGATCGGATCGGCCAGCATGTCGGCGTAATGCACATCGATGATCCGGTCTTCGCCGAATTTGTCGCGAAAATCCATGATACGCTCGGCATGTTCGCGCGCCTGCCATGGGTAATTCTCGCCGAGCCATGCGGTGTCGATCCGGCCCATATGCGCCTGATGGCTGAGCGAGATGAGGCTGCACAGCGAGGCTGCGGCGGCATAGGGGTCGCGGTGGGTCCAGATCACCCGCGCATCTGGGTACTCGGCGAACAAAGCCTCCAGATACAGTGCATGGCTGGGCATCTTGAGGTTCCATGTACCCGGCGCGTCGGCGCCCAGCACGCTGAGAAATTTGCGGTGATAGGCATAGGCGGAAGCCATGTCGCAGCCAAAGATGAACTCCTTGTATTCGGGCAGGATACCCTTGGATTCCAGCATCAGCGTCTTGAAATCATGCGCCATGAAGAACACGCATTCGTTGGGATAGGTGGCCGAGCCGCGATAATATTTGCCCATGTCGGGATTGGCGGCCAGCATCGCCCGCTCCTGCGCCAGCCGCGCCAACGCACGCGGATCGGTCTTTAACGTCGCAGAGGTGGCGGGGGGAACCGGATCGTCCACCTCCCACGTCAGGGTCGAGCGCCGCGCCGGGTCGGCGCCGAGCAGATTGGATAGCAGCGTGGTCCCGGTGCGCGGCACGCCCATCACGAAGACCGGGCGCTCGATCTTGCGTGCGGCCAGTTCCGGGCGCTGGCGCAGGTAATCGGTGATCTTCAGGCGGTTTGTGAGGTAGTGGACGATGTCGTCACGGGTGCGGGATATGCCGCGCTCATTATACAGGTCTGTGGCGATGCCCCGGTTGAAATCGCGCACCAGCACGCCCAAACCTTCGGCGTAGCTATCGCCGCCCATGTCGCTGAGGCCAGTGCCGACCTGCGCGGTTTCGACCAGTCTCTCAGCGATCAGTGCTTCGGCCATGGCGCGTGTTCTCCCAAACTGCCCGGCGCTTGTGGGGCCTGCGTGCCGCGATGTCGCGCAGGTTTGGGCGCGGGCATCGTAACCATCGCCGAAGCGATTGGCGCAGCGCGGGCGCGCGGGGTATGGCCACAGGATTGGGAATGCCGGGTTAGATGTTTGAGGAGACGACTATGGCCGCGCGGCTGTTCGATTGTAGCGGAAAGGTCTCGCTGGTGACCGGCGGCAATGGCGGGATCGGGCTTGGCTTCGCCATGGGCACCGCCAGGATGGGCGGCGATGTCGCGATCTGGGCGCGCAATGCCGAGAAGAACGCGGCGGCCAAGGCCGAGCTGCTGGCAGCGGGCGCGGGCCGGGTCGAGACCTATCAGGTCGATGTTCGCACCGAGGATGCGATTGTCGCGGGCTATGAGCGGCTGATGGCCGACTTTGGCCGGATCGATTGCGTGTTCGCCAATTCGGGGGCCAGCCCGCGTTACAATTCGGTGTTCGAAATGCCGACCGCGCATTGGCATGAGTTTCAGGCGGTGGCGCTGCACGGCGCGTTCTTTACCCTGCGCGAGGGCGCGCGGCATATGGTCGCCCGCGCCAAAGCGGGGGAGCCCGGCGGCAGCCTGGTCGCCTGCGGCAGCCTGTCGCTGTTTCAAGGCCTGCCGGGGAAGCTGGAATATGCCGCATCGAAGGCGGCGGTGGGCGCGGTGATCCGCTGTCTCGCGGCCGAGATGGGGCAGTATAATATCCGCGCCAACATGGTTGCGCCGGGGTTGATCATCACCCCGATGATGGGCGACAACCCGGCGGTGGCGCAGCATCTGAAGGCGGTCTACGGTCCGCAGACGCCGCTGCGCCGGGTGGGTGCGCCTGAGGATTTCGAGGGTATCGGCGCCTATCTGTGCTCGGATGCCTCATCCTTTATGACCGGCGAGACGATCATCCTCGACGGCGGATACATGATCCGCGCGTAACCAGAATTTCCCCGGAGATAGCCTATGCGCCTGCTCAAGATTCACGGTGTCGGTGATGTCCGGCTTGACGATTACGCCCGGCCCGCCGCCGGGCCCAAAGATGTGGTGGTGGCGATGAAGGCGGTGGGGATCTGCGGCAGCGACCTGTCCTATATCAAGATAGGCGGCATGCCGGCGGAGCCCGGCGGGACCACCGCGCTCGGCCATGAGGGCGCCGGCGAGGTGATCGAGGTCGGCGCCGAGGTCAGCGGCATTGCGGTGGGCCAGAAGGTCATCGTCAACCCGATGATGACCCCCAGCAACATCGGCAGCGGTGGGCCGGAGGGCGCGTTTACCGAGGAATTGCTGGTGCGTGAGGCGCGGCTGGGCTCCTCGATCCTGCCGATCCCGCCGGGCATTTCGTATGAGGTGGCAGCTTTGTGCGAGCCGCTGGCGGTCGCGATGCACGGCGTCAACCGCGCCGAGGTCAAGGCCGGCAACAAGGTGGTGGTGTTCGGCTGCGGCCCGATTGGGCTGGGCATGGTGCTGTGGCTGGTCGACCGGGGAATCACCGATGTCGTGGCGCTGGATCTGGCACCCGAACGGCGGGCGCGGGCGATGGCGCTGGGGGCGCTGGCAGCGCTCGATCCCGCCGCATGCGACGTCCGGGCCGAGCTGATGCGGCTGCATGGTGAGGCGAGGTCCTTCAACCGGCATGGCCCGGCCACCGACGCCTATATCGACGCGGCGGGGGCGCCCAATATCGTCTCCGACGTGGTGATGATGGCCAAGTTCCATGCGCGGCTGGTGATTACCGCCGCCTATATGAAGCCGATCGAATTTCCCGCCGGGCGGATGCTGACCAGCGAGATGACGATCACCGCCGCCGTCGGCTATCCCACCGAAATGCCCGAGGTGATTGCCGCGATGCCGCGGCTTAATGCCAAGCTGGAATCCCTGATCAGCCACAGGCTGGGGTTCGACGATATGATGGAGGGGCTGCGTATCGCTGCCACCCCGGGTTCAGCCAAGGTGATGATTGCGATGGGCGTATGAGCGAGGCGAAACCCCAGCTGGCGGCGCTGGTGCGCGGCGGCGATGCGCAGACCGCGGCATTGGTGATCACGCCGTTCATCTTTCAGGCGAACGACATCTCCAACGCCTATCTGATCAACACCGGCGACGGCGATGTGATGGTCAACACCGGCTTTTTCGACGATGCCAACCAACAGCGCAATCTGGCGCTGCTGACGCC
This sequence comes from Sphingomonadales bacterium, assembly GCA_025356275.1. Taxonomy (GTDB): domain Bacteria; phylum Pseudomonadota; class Alphaproteobacteria; order Sphingomonadales; family Sphingomonadaceae; genus Novosphingobium. Next base: position 23,204 of record JANXUK010000077.1, read on the forward strand.
GCATCGCACCGGGCCGATGCGGCGGATCATCCTGACGCAGAGCCACGCCGATCATTACGGCGGGGTGCCGGTGTTCCGCGAGGCAGGGACCATCGTGATCGGCGGGCCGTGCTATACCGAAAACCTGAACGATATGATGGGGTTGCAGGCATTTTTTGGCCCGCGCAGCAAGAAGCTGTGGGGCACGACGATGCAACGCGGCGCCGCGCCCAAGCCGGCGCCCGAGGTCGTGCCCGATATCGAGATCGACCGCATGTACAGCTTCGAGCAGGGCGGGCGCCGGTTTGAGCTGATATATACGCCCGAGGGTGAGACGCTGGACGGATTGACCGTGTGGCTGCCCGACGATGGCGTCGCGTTTACCGGCAATCTGTGCGGGCCGGTGTGGTGTTCGATGCCGTTCCTCAATACTGTGCGCGGGGACAAGCCCCGGCTGGTTCGCAATTACCTCAAATCACTGATGAAGCTGCGCGCGCTGGGGGCGGAGATCATCGTTACCGGGCACGGCGAGCCGATCCGGGGCGCGGCGAAGATCGCCAGCGACATCGATCTGATGCATGGCGCGGTATCCTGGGTGCGCGATTATACGCTGGCGGGGATGAAGGCGGGCAAGACGGTGCATCAGCTTATGCGCGAGGTGGCACTGCCGGCCGAGCTCAAGATCGGCGAGTTCCATGGCAAGGTCAGCTGGGCGGTGCGCAGCATCTGGGCTGAATATTCGGGCTGGCTGCATTACGAGGACGGCACCACCGCGCTCTATGGTGTGCCGCGCAGTTCGGTCGACGGCGATCTGGCCGAGCTGGCGGGCGGGGCGGAAGCTATCGCGGCGCGGGCGCGGGCGCGGCTGGATGCGGGGGATGCGCTGGAGGCGGTGCATCTGTCGGATATCGCGCTGGGCGCCGATCCGGGGTTGAAACCGGCGTGGATGGTGCGGCGCGATGCCTGTGCGGCGTTGCTGGTGGCGTCGGGCGGGACCAACTTGTCGGAGACGATGTGGTTGAAGTCGGAGATCGCGGCGGCCGAACTGACGCTTAATAGATAGTACGCACTATCTAAAAGAGATACTTGATTGCGCGGGTGCGCGCCGGCTGTCAGGGCCGGCCCAACATAACAAGAAAGCGGCGGATAATGGCACGAACCCTCACCCATCTCGAACGGCTGGAGGCCGAAAGCATCCACATCATCCGCGAGGTGGTGGCCGAGGCTGACAAGCCAGTAATGCTCTATTCGGTGGGCAAGGATTCGGCGGTGATGCTGCATCTGGCGCGCAAGGCGTTCTATCCCTCGCCGCCGCCGTTTCCGCTGCTGCATGTCGATACGACGTGGAAATTCAAGGCGATGTATGAGCTGCGCGCCAGGATGGCCGAACTTTCGGGCATGGAACTGCTGGTCTACAAAAATCCCGAAGCGGTCGAAAAGGGCATCAACCCGTTCGATCACGGCGCGCTGCATACCGATATGTGGAAGACCGAGGGCCTCAAGCAGGCGCTCGACAAATATGGCTTCGACGTGGCGTTCGGCGGCGCGCGGCGCGATGAGGAAAAATCGCGCGCCAAGGAGCGCATTTTCTCATTCCGCACCGCCTCGCATGGCTGGGACCCGAAGAACCAGCGGCCCGAGTTGTGGAACATCTATAACGCCAAGAAGAGCAAGGGTGAGAGCATCCGCTGCTTTCCGATCAGCAACTGGACCGAGCTGGACGTGTGGCAATATATTCACCTCAATGACATCCCGATCGTGCCGCTGTATTTTGCCGGCATGCGCCCCACGGTGGAGCGCGACGGGATGCTGTTGATGGTCGACGATGACCGTTTTCCGCTGCGCCCCGGTGAGGTGCCGGTGATGCGTTCGGTGCGGTTCCGCACCCTGGGCTGCTATCCGCTGACCGGCGCGGTGGAGAGCACCGCGAGCACGCTGCCCGAGGTGATCCAGGAGACGCTGCTCACCACCACCAGCGAGCGTCAGGGCCGCGCCATCGACAAGGATGCCGGCGGCGCGGGCATGGAGAAAAAGAAGCAGGAGGGGTATTTCTGATGTCCGACGTGAAAACCCCAGAAGCCATTTACGTTACCGAGGCGCTGATCGCCGAGGATATCGACGCCTATCTGGATCAGCATCAGCACAAGACCATGCTGCGCTTCATCACCTGTGGGTCGGTGGATGATGGCAAGTCAACGCTGATCGGCCGGCTGCTGTATGACAGCAAGATGATCTTCGAGGATCAGCTCGACGCGCTGGCGCTCGATTCCAAGAAAGTCGGCACACAGGGTCAGGAGATCGATTTCGCGCTGCTGGTCGATGGGCTGGCCGCAGAGCGCGAGCAGGGCATCACCATCGATGTCGCATACCGCTTCTTCAACACTGAAAAGCGCAAATTCATCGTCGCCGATTGTCCGGGGCATGAGCAATATACCCGCAACATGGTGACCGGCGCCAGCACCGCCGATCTGGCCGTGATCCTGATTGATGCGCGCAAGGGCGTGCTGGTGCAGACCCGGCGGCATTCCTACCTGTGCCACCTGATCGGCATCACCAACATGGTGCTGGCCGTGAACAAGATGGACCTCGTCGATTACAGCGAGGCGCGGTTCAACGAGATCCTGGCGGACTATACCGCGTTCGCGCACTCGATCGGGATTACCGAGTTTACCGCGATGCCGATCTCGGGCTTCAAGGGCGACAATATCATCGGCGCATCGGACAATACGCCGTGGTACAAAGGCCCCAACCTGGTCGAGCATCTGGAGGCGGTCGAGGTCAATTCGGCGCGCGATGCCGGCAAGGCGTTCCGTATGCCGGTGCAATGGGTCAACCGGCCCAATCTCGATTTCCGGGGCTTCGCAGGCCTGATCGCCTCCGGCAGCGTCAAGCCGGGCGACGCCATCCGCGTGCTGCCCAGCGGCAAGACCAGCAGCGTGACGCGAGTGGTAACGATGCCAAGTGCCGGTTTCGCAGGCGAAACCGCTGGCGATGGCGACCTCGACGAGGCGATGGCCGGGCAGTCGGTGACGGTATGCTTTGCCGATGAGATCGATTGCTCGCGTGGCAGCGTGATCACCGCCGCCGACAATCCGCCCGAGGTCGCCGATCAGTTCGAAGCGACTCTGGTATGGATGGATGATGCGCCGCTCAACGTCGGCCGCGCCTATTGGCTGAAGCTGGGCACGCAGCTGGTTTCGGCCACGGTGCAGGCGCCCAAATATGCGGTCAATGTCAATGATGCCGGGGGTTCCGGGTCACACGTTGCGGTCAAGACGCTGGAGCTGAACGCCATCGGCGTGGCCGAACTCGCCACCGACAAGCCGATCGTGTTCGAGGCTTATGCTGAGAACCGGACGCTGGGCGGGTTCATCCTGATCGACAAGATGACCAACCGCACCGTGGCGGCCGGCATGCTGCATTTCAGCCTGCGCCGCGCGCAGAACGTCCATTGGCAGGCGACCGATATTACGCGGGGCGATCACGCAGACCTCAAGAACCAGACGGCACGGGTGCTGTGGTTTACCGGCCTGTCGGGGTCGGGCAAATCGACCATCGCCAATGAGGTCGAGAAGGCGCTCAACCTGATGAACCGCCATACGTTCCTGCTCGATGGCGACAATGTGCGGCACGGGCTGAACAAGGATCTCGGCTTTACCGAGGCGGACCGGATCGAGAATATCCGCCGCGTCGGTGAGGTCGCCAAGCTGATGGCGGACGCGGGCCTGATCGTGCTGACCGCGTTCATCAGCCCGTTCAAGGCCGACCGAGATCTGGTGCGCGGCATGCTGCCCGAGGGCGAGTTCATCGAGGTATTTGTCGATACCCCGCTGGCGGTGGCCGAGGCGCGCGATGTGAAGGGCCTGTACAAAAAGGCACGCGCCGGGACGCTCAAGAATTTCACCGGGATCGACAGTCCGTATGAGCCGCCGGCGTCGCCGGAAATCCGCGTCAACACCGTGGAGATGTCGGCGCAGGAGGCGGCGGCGCATATCATCCGCCAGCTGATGCCGCTGAAATGAGCGCCGCGATGACCAACGACGCCGATCTTGCCGCGCATCTGGCGCAGGTTGCGGGCCGCTTGCTGATCGGCGTGCGCGACGCCGGGCTGTTTACGGCCAAGGCGCTGGGCAAGGCGGGGGATGCCACCGCCAACCAGTTCCTGTGCCACGCCATCGCCGAACAGCGACCCGACGATGGCCTGCTGTCTGAGGAAGCGAAGGATACCGAGGAGCGGCTGGGCAAAAGCCGCGTGTGGATCATCGATCCGGTCGATGGGACGCGCGAATACTCCGAAAAAAACGAACAAGGGCTCGCGCGGACCGACTGGGCGGTGCATGTCGCGATGGCGGTGGACGGCGTGGCGAGCATTGGCGCGGTGGCTTTGCCAGGGGCCGATGACGGGAAAGGGCTGGTTTTGCGGTCGGACAGGCCCGGCACCGTGCCCCCTGCGCCTGCAACTTTGCGCATGGTGGTCAGCCGCACCCGGCCCGCGCGTGAGGCGGTCGCGGTGGCCGAGAAACTGGGCGCGGTGCTGGTGCCGATGGGCTCGGCGGGCGCGAAGGCGATGGCGATCGTGCTGGGCGACGCCGACATCTATCTCCACTCGGGCGGGCAATATGAGTGGGACAGCTGCGCGCCGGTGGCGGTGGCTCTGGCGCACGGCCTGCATGCCTCGCGCATCGATGGCAGCCCGCTGATCTATAACCAGCCGAACGTCTATATGCCCGACCTGCTGATCTGCCGGAAGGAACATGCACAGCGCGTTCTGGCCGAGGTTGCCGCGCTCTGTCCCGCAGGGGGATAGCGATGGGCGATGCTGCGGGCGCTGACACAGGCATGGCGCTGGCGCGGGGGATTGCGCTGGAGGATGAGGCCGGGATCGGCGCGCTGACGCTGGGTGGGTGGCTGCGTGCGGTGTGTGAGCGTTATGGCGAGGCCGAGGCGTTGGTGCTGCACACGCCGGCGGGGGTTGTGCGGTGGTCCTATGCGCGTTTGTGGGATGAAGCATTTGCGGTGGCGCGGGCGCTGGTGGCCTGCGGCGTGGGCAAGGGCACGCGGGTCGGCGTGCTGGCCACCAACCGCCCCGAGTTTCTGGCCGGCGTGTTCGGCACCGCGCTGGCAGGCGGGGTTGCCACCACGATCAGCACCTTCTTCACCGCGCCAGAACTGGGCACCGTGCTGGAGATGGCCGGATGTTCGGTGCTGCTGGCCGAGCGGCAGGTGCTGAAGAAGGATTTTGCCGCGATGCTGCTGACGCTCGATCCGGCGATCGCCGAGGCGGCACCGGGGCGGATCGCTTCGACGCGGTTTCCGTTCCTGACGCATATCGCCCTGATCGACAGCGAACAGGGTGAGGGCGGCATTGAGGGCTGGCGCGATTTTTGCGCGCGCGGGCACGGCGTGGACCCAGCGATGGTCGAGTCGCGCGCTGCCAGCGTGGCACCGTCCGATCCCGGCGCGCTGTTCTTCTCGTCGGGTTCGACCGGCAAGGCCAAGGGCATCCTGTCTGCGCATCGGGGCGTATGCCTGCAATTGTGGCGCTGGCCGCAGTGGTATGCGATCAAAACACCGCCGCGCACCTGGTCGGCCAATGGTTTTTTCTGGTCGGGAAATTTCGCGATGGCGCTGGGCGGCACGCTTTCGGCGGGCGGATCGCTGGTGCTGCAACGCTGGTTTGATGCCGAGGAGGCTCTGGACCTGATGGCGGCTGAGCGCGCCAGCATGGTGCTGGCCTGGCCGCACCAATGGGCGCAGCTGACTTCGGCGGCGGGGTACGCCGGGGCCGATCTGTCGGCGCTGCATTATATCGACGCCGGAACGCCGCTGGCGCAGCACGCATCTGTGAACACCGATTGGCGCGAGCCGGCGCGGGCCTATGGCAATACCGAGACGTTCACGCTGATCACGGTCTATCCGGCGGGCACCCCCGACGCGGTGGCGGTGGGGAGCCATGGGTTGCCTACCGCCGGCTCAACGGTGAAGGTGGTCGATCCGCTGAGCGGTGTGCTGCTTCGGGTGGGCGAGCGCGGCGAGATTGCGGTTAAAGGCCCGACGTTGATGCTTTGCTATCTCGGTATTCCGCTCGATCAGAGTCTGGACGACGAAGGCTTCCTGCGCACCGGCGACGGTGGGTTTATCGACGCCGAAGGGCGGTTGTTCTGGGAAGGGCGGCTCAACGACATTATCAAGACCGGGGGCGCTAATGTGTCACCGCTGGAGATCGATGCGGTGATCCGCGCCTGTCCGGCGGTGAAAATGTCGCAGACGGTGGGCGTGCCCGACGAACTGCTGGGCGAGATGGTGGTGACCTGTATCGTGCGGCACGCGGGCGCCAGCCTGGACGAGGCGGCGATCCGCGACTTTGCCAAGGCGCAATTGTCGAGCTATAAATTGCCGCGCCGGGTGCTGTTCGTGGCCGAGGACCAGTTGCAGACCACCGGCAGCGCGAAGATCAAGACCGCCGACTTGCGGGCCTTGGCGGCGGGAATGCTGGCGGGGTCGACGCGCGCGTAAACCTCACCCGCCAAACGCGATGCCCGAGGGCGGCGCCAGTTGCGTCGGCCAGCTTGCCTGGACTTCGTCGAGGCGCTCCAGCGCTTTTTCCCACCATGCCGGATTGCCGGCCAGCAGCTTGATGTCGAACGCATCGGCGCTGCGGAATTCGAGCACCTCGACGCCGTCCGGCCCTGGCACATAGCTGTAGGGCACGCCATCGCCGACGAAGAAGCCGTCGCCTTTGGCCAGCTCCTCAGTGCCGATGCGCAGCGAGCCCGACAGGATGAAATACAGGCAATCGGTGTCATGGCTGTGGCGCGGCAAGGGGAAGCCGCTTTTGAACCACGCGTGCGACAGCGACAGGCCGGGCCGCTTGAACAGCAGGCGTACTTTTGTGCCTGCCATCACCCCGCGCGCCATGGCGCTGCCCATCGCGGCGATCACGCGGGGATCGGGCGTACCGCTGCCCGCCGGGGGCGCGACGGGGGACATGATGCCCGCCTCGTCAAAGTCGGTGGCGTCGGCAGCGCGGAAGATCGCAAACGGGGGTGCGGCGGGGTCGGTCATCGCGGGGTCTCCATGCGTGAAGTTGGATGGCGAAATAAATAGGCTGGAATATATTCAGCATTGCTATTATTACCGATTGCCATGGATGACAATATCGGCTCGATGCTGGCACAGGTCGCGCGGCTGATGCGGCGCCGCTTTGATGAGCGCGCGCGCCAGATCGGGGTTACCCGCCCGCAATGGCAGGTTCTGAGCCTGTTGTCGCGCCATGAGGGGATCAATCAGGGCGGGCTGGCCGATATTCTGGAGGTCGAGCCGATCACCATGGGCCGGATGATCGACCGGCTCCAGGACGCCGATATGGTGGAGCGCCGTGCCGATCCGGCCGACCGCCGGGCATGGCGGCTGTTCGTCACGCCGCGCGGGCAGGCGCTGATCGATCAGTTGCAACCGCATGCCAGCGATACGTTCGAGCAGGCGCTGGAGGGGATCAGCGAGGCGCAGCGCGATGCCCTGATGGCGATGCTGGGGCGGATGCGCGGCAACCTGTCACGGCGGGCATAGGACCGGCTGTGTCAGACGGAATGGCCGAAGTTTTGCCCGTGGCGGGGCCAGAGCAGAGTGCCGCCGATACCGCCACGCTGCCGGTGCGGCACCGCATGGTGCTGATGTGGGGGATCATGGCGCTGACCGTGTGTCAGTTTCTGGATGCCACCATCGCCAATGTCGCGCTGCCGCATATGCAGGCGGCGCTCGGCGCGTCGGCCGATACCGTCAGCTGGGTGCTGACCAGCTTTATCATCGCCGGCGGCATCTGTACGCCGATCACCGGCTGGCTGTCCGACCGGATCGGATCGCGGCGGTTGTTCCTGATGTCCGCAGTTGGCTTTCTCGGGGCATCGGCACTGTGCGGGGCGGCGCCGTCACTGGCCGCAATGGTAGTGTTCCGCACCATTCAGGGCGCGGCGGCGGCATTCATGGGCCCGCTTTCGCAAACCGTGATGTTCGACATCAACCCGCCCAGCAAGCAGGCCGGCGCACTGACCCTGTGGGGCACGGTGTCGATGGTGGCGCCGATCAGCGGGCCGTTCCTCGGCGGATTGTTGACCGATTCGCTGAACTGGCGCTGGGTCTATTACGTCAATCTGCCGATCGGCATCCCGGCGGTGTTCGTGCTGTGGCGGCTGTTGCCGAGCCGGCCGATCCTGCGCCGCAGCCTCGATCTCTATGGCTTTTCGATGATAGCACTGGGACTGGGGGCGATGCAACTGGTGCTGGACCGGGGGCAGCAGCAGGATTGGTTCGGCAGCTGGGAGATCATCATCGAGGCGATCGTCGCGGTATCGTGCCTGTGGCTGTTTGTGCTGCGCACGCTGAGCACGCCGCATCCGCTGTTCAATCCCAAACTGTATCAGAACCGCAATTTCGTCGCGGGTCTGGGCTTTATGGTAGCGCTGGGGATCGCCAATATCTCGCTGTCGGCCACGTTGCCGACCATGTTCGAGCATATGTATGGCTATCCGGTGATGACCACCGGATTGCTGATGGCGCCGCGCGGATTTGGTTTGATGGTGACGATGCTGGCCTCCACAAGGCTGCTGAAGCTGATGGATTTCCGCATGATGATCTGCATCGGGTTTCTGATCCTGGCCGGCGCGCTGTCGCTGATGGGCAATTGGTCGCCGGACATGGGCGCGCAGCCGATCATTGTCGCCGGGTTGGTGCAGGGGTTGGGGCTGGGGCTGATCTTTACGCCGATCAACCTGATCGCGTTCGGCACGCTGTCGCCCGATCTGCGCACGGATGGCTCTAGCCTGCTGGCGCTGTTCCGCTCGCTGGGTGGGTCCTTCGGCATATCGTTCATCGTGACGATGCTGGCGCGCACCGGTCAGGCGGTGCACGCCGACCTGGCGACGCATATCACCGCTGCGATGGCGCCCTGGCGCGGTGATGGCGGCGAGGTCACGGCGGGCGACATGGGACGGATCGACGGCATGGTACAGCGGCAGGCGGCGATGATCGCCTATCTCGCCAATTTCCGGCTGCTGACCTGGCTGATGCTGGCGCTGGCGCCGCTGCCGTTCGTGCTGCGCAAGGCGGGGCAACCCGGCGCGGCGCGGTGAACGATGGCGCGGCGCGCGGGTTTGCCCGTATCGCGCCCGCGATAGGCGGAGGCGCGGGCGTTTAAGCGCTTGTGGCGGCGCCACGATACTGAAAAGCCAGGTTCACGAGAATTATAAGTCGAGGATGGCATTTTGGGTAAGATCATCGTCATAACCGGCGCGGGCGACGGGCTGGGCCGGGCGCTGGCGCGGCGCTTTGCCCGCGATGGCGAGACCGTGGTGCTGCTGGGGCGCACGGCGGCCAAGGTGCAGGCGGTGGCCGGGGAACTGGGCGCGCCGGCGATGGCACTGTGCTGCGATGTCGGCAACCCGGACAGCGTGCGTGAGGCCTTTGCCGAGATTGCCAAGGTCCATCCGCGCATCGACGTGCTGATCAACAATGCCGGTATTTTTGAGCCGTTCACGCTGGGCGAGGTCAGCGACGCGCAGATCATGGCCCAGCTGATGACCAATCTGGCGGGGCCGATGTTCGTCGGCCGCACCGCTTTGCCGATGCTCAGGGACGGCGGGCACATCATCAACGTCAGCAGCGAGACGGTGCATCTGCAAATGCCGATGCTGTGGCTGTATGGCGCGACCAAGACCGCGCTGGAATATGCCTCTCGGATGTGGATGGATGAGCTTGCCGCCGATGGCGTGCGCGTGACGGTGGTTCGCGCCGGGCCGATGATGGACGAGACCAAGACCGGCACGAGCTGGCCGATAGAGGTTGCCATGCGGTTCCATCAGGCGAACGTCAAGGTCGGCATCGACATGCGTGAGCGTCCGATCAGCCATTACAATTCGGCCACCGATGTGTTCCGCGCGGTGCTGGACATGCCCGCCGATCTGCATCTCGGCCTCGTGACCGTCGGCGCCCAACGGCCAGCTTGATTACCCATTTTTGATCGCTCCATTTTTTTGGGAAACGCCGCCATGACCACTCTGCCCGACGCCCAATTGTTCATCGACGGCAAGCTTTGCGGCGCAGCAAATGGCTCCACCTATGACGTGATCAGCCCGTGGACCGGGCAGCCTGCGGGCAAGGCCGCCGATGCCGGCGCTGCCGATGTCGATGCCGCGATCGCCGCCGCGCGCCGGGCGTTTGACGACACCGACTGGGCAACCAATCACGTTTTGCGGTTGGAACTGGTGACCAAATATCGCGCTTTGTTCGAGGCCAATCGGGCGCGGCTGAGCGATCTGGCATTGCATGAGGCCGGGGCGGCGCTGGGCGCGGTGGGGCGGGCGCATGTCGATATGGCGCTGGATGGCTGGGACGATTATCTGCGGGTGTTCCCGGCGCTGAAATACGAACGGGATTATGGCACGCGACCGGCATTCGGCGGGGAGCATCACCGCTTTGCGGTCTATGAGCCGGTTGGCGTGGTCGCGGCGATCACGCCGTGGAACGTGCCGCTATATGTCAATATCGGCAAGGTGGTGGCCGCGCTGCTGGCCGGTTGCACCGTAATCCTCAAGCCCGCGCCGAATACGCCCGGCATGGGCGCGATCTTTGGCGAGCTGGCGGCCGAGGCCGGGTTCCCGGCGGGCGTCATTAACGTGGTGTTCGGTAGCGATCCGGCGCTGGCGGGTGAGATGCTGGTGCATGATCCGCGCGTCGATCTCATCTCCTTCACGGGCTCGACCGGGGTGGGCAAGCGGATCATGGAGCAGGGCGCGCAGACGCTGAAGCGCATATTCCTGGAGCTTGGCGGCAAATCGGCCAAGATCGTGCTGGAGGATGCGCCCGATTTCGCGATGGAAGTGGCCAGCACGATGCTGGTATTCCACGCCGGGCAGGGCTGTGCGGTGCAAAGCCGCCTGCTGGTTCCCGCCAGCCGCTATGAGGAGGCCAAGGCGATCCTCGGCCACGCCTACGGCCGGTTTGGCGACAATTGGGGTGACATCACCAATCCAGCCCATATTATGGGCCCGGTGATCTCCAAGCGGCAGATGGAACGGGTGATGTCCTATATCGAACTGGGCAAGGCTGAGGGCGCGACGCTGATCGCCGGCGGCAAGGCAAGGCCCGACAAATCTCCGGATGGGGGCGGCGGCGGGTTTTTTATCGAGCCGACCTGCTTTGGCGATGTCACCAATGACATGCGCATCGCGCAGGAGGAGATCTTCGGCCCGGTGCTGGTGGTGATCCCGTTCAAGGATGACGCCGACGCGATCCGCATCGCCAATGACAGCAGCTATGGCCTGTCGGGTGGGGTCAGCTCGGGCGATGTCGACCGCGCGATGAAGGTGGCGCGCGCGATCCGCACCGGCACGATGAGCGTCAATGGCGGCATGTGCATCGCAGGAGACATCCCGTTCGGTGGCCGCAAGGCCAGCGGCATGGGCCAGGAATGGGGCCTTGAGGGCATCGAGGAATTCCTCGAAACCAAGCTGATCGCGCGGCGGCTCTGACATGCTGGGGGGACATCTTTCGGTCGTGGCCAATGCGAATCAGCGCGACGATTCGGAGCTCAGCCACAATCTCAACGGGCAACGCCTGGGACGTAAGGGCCGCGATACCCGTGACCGGATCATCGCGGCGGCCAGCGAGCTGATCGCCAATGCCCCTGCCGGCACCGCGCTGTCGCTGAGCGCGGTGGCGCGGGCAGCGTCGCTGCGCATGACGTCGCTGTACAATTACTTCGCCGACCTGACCGAGCTGTTGCTGGCGGTGCTGGAGCCGGTGATGGACAGCGCCGAGGAGGCCTATCTGGCGCGGCTGCGCAATCCGTGGAGCGACGGCGATCTGGCGGCGCATTGCGATGATTTTGTGCGCGGGTACCACGGTTTCTGGGCGCGTAACACGCGGCTGCTGCATCTGCGCAACACCCTGTCGGATGGCATGGATGAGCGGATCACCACCGCAAGGCTGCGCGCGACCCAGCCGATTATCCGGCTGTTGGTGACGCAGATGGGCGGCGATCCCCGCGCGCTGCGCAGCCGTGAGTTCGGCATGTCGACGGTGCTGATGATCGGCATCGAACGCTCGATGACCGCGCTGACCGATGCCGATCTGCCGTCACGGATGGCGGAGAATCTCCAGCATGATTCGAACCATTTCCTGGTGCCCTGTGCCCGGCTGCTGGAGATGGCGATCCGCGATATGCGGCAGGCAAAAGCATGATGACAAAAAGTGGGCACCGGTTTTTGTCAACAAATCATGCGACAACAAAAGCATGATGACAAAAAGTGGGAACCGGTTTTTGTCAATAAATCATGCGATAACAAAAGCCTGGACTTTGATCGATCAGGATTTCCTGCCGCCAACGCCCTTCACATATTGCTTCATCCGCGCCATGTAGTCGGGGTTCAGCATCAGCGCGGAATTGGCCATGCGCTCAACATGGCGGCCCATTTCGGGGCTCATTTCCGCCGCCATCTCGATCGCCAGTTTCGCCGCGCCCATCTGTTCGCCGCTCTGCCGCGCCAGATGCTGGCAGAAATCCATGACTTCGGCCTCGAAAATATCCTCGGGGAACACCTGATGGACCAGGCCCATGGTGTAGGCCATTTCGGCGCTGGCCGACTTGTTGGCCATGATCAGCCAGCGCGCCCAATGCGGCCCGCATAGCCGCGCCAGCCGGCTGACCCCGCCAGACGCCGGCAGCACGCCGAACAACCCCTCGGGGAAGGCATAGGCGGCGTTGGTGGAGGCAAGGCGAAAATCGCAGCTCAGCGACATCTCCAGCCCGCCGCCGACGCACATGGCATGATGCGCCACCACGATGGGCTTCTCGATATGCTCCATCTCGTCATAGATGCGGTGCATGCCGTTGAGATTGATGCGATGATTTTCGCGGATGCCGCGCGCGGTATGAGTCTGCTGGATGTGCTTGTCGCCCAGCCCACCGCGCAGATCGGCGCCCGAGCAGAAATAGCGCCCGGTGGCGCGAATCAGCATGACCTTGAGATCGGCGTTGTCGCGGAAGCGCAGCACAGCTTCCCCGAACAAATCCATCATTTCGGAGGTGATGGCGTTGAGCTTGGCGGGTCGGTTGAGGGTGCAGATGATGATCCCCTCGGGCGTGGTATCGACCAGCAGATGCGGCGAAATATCTGGCATTTGGAGCGCCTTGGCGAATGTAACGGGAACGTCGTGCGGGGTCAGGTCGCCCATTACGCCGGTTGCCGCCGCATCATCCGCGACAGATCGACCTGGCCGGTGGGAATGCCGCCCATAAAACCGCCATCGACCGGCAGCACCACGCCATTGACGATCGTGGCGAATGCGCTGTTCAACCACACCAGCGGCGCCGCCTGTTCATAGGGCGTGGAGTAACGCCCCATCGGCTGGGTCGCGGCCTCGATCACATCCTTGCCCGAATTCTTCTCGAAATCGGCCATCATCGGGGTCTGGGTGGGTGAGGGCAGCGTGCAATTGATGCGGATGCCGCGTTTGATCAGGTGAGCGCCCATATATTGCGTCCAGACGATGACGGCCTCCTTGGAAAAGGAATAGCCCTCCGCCACGGTGGCCATATTGGCGGCGCACCAATCCATAGCGCCCTGCCAGCCCTTCGTGGTGACGAATCCCATGCCGGTGGGGATGCGCCGGCTCCAGCCGAGGCCGCCGGTGGACGCGATGCTGGCGATGGCGCCGCCTTCGCTCATCCGCTCTGCGACCAGTTCGGTCATCAGACGCAGGCCGATGAAATTGACCTTCATCACATCCATCGGGTCGAAAGAACCATTGGGCAGACCGGCGCAATTGAACAGCGCGTCAATGCCGCCGGAGATGCCCGCGACCCCCGCCTCGATCGAACCGGCATCGCGCAGGTCAACCTGGGTAAAGCTGGCCAGCGGCAGCGCGCAGGGCTTGTAATCGAAGCCATGCACCTCGGCGCCCAGCTCGATCAGCAATTTCGCCGCTGCCTCGCCCATGCCGGAAAAACAGCCGGTGACGATGACGCGCTTGCCGCGATAGCCCAGAATTTCTGACATCATTGATACTCCCGCCGGCGTATTGCGCCGCAATTGGTGCAGTGGAGGCAAATGTCGCGGGGATCAAGGCGGCTGCGGCAAACCAGGCACGTCACCCTGGGCTGGTCGTCACCCGAGAGCCGAGCGCGGCGATTGAGAGTGTCGGTGCTCCCAATCGCCTCGTCATCCGCTCCTCGCGGGTGACGGGTTACGCGGCGGTGGGCAGCGCTTCGATCCGTGTTGGCTCGGCCTCGGCCTCGGCCGGGGTGCAGCAGGCGCGGATGCCTTCACGCAGGCATTCGAGCAGGGCGTCGCCCTGAACCCGTGCCTCAGGGCCATAGACAAAGCCGACCGCCATGCGGTGCCCGCTGCCGTCATCGGGCAGCAGCGCGACCAACGCCTCGGCATTGGCGTCGAAGCCGGCGGGGCCGACGGCATATTGCCCGTCGCGGCAAAGCTGAAGCCGCTGGGTCATTTCGGAGCAGGAGAATTTTGCGTCATTGGGCGCCTCGGCGTTGAGCCGGCGCACGATGCCATCGACCCGCGACTGCGGCACCGTGGACAGCAGCAGCCAACCCGCTGCCGAAGCATAGAGCGGTTCTTGCAGGCCCCCGAACAGCCCGCGCGTCGCGCTATGGCCATTGGCGCTGGTGGCGCGCGGCGAGGTACGCCAGCTGACGATCTGGGTATTGAGGCCCACCATGCCGAAGATCCCGACCGCAAGCCCGGTCTGGGCGACCAGCCGGTCGACCAGCCGGATCAGCGAACCGCCCCGCGCCGTCCCGCTCTGGCTGGCGGTGCCCAGCAGGGCCGCGCGCGGCGCCAGGCAATAGGACCGCGAATAGGGGTCCTTGTAGAGCAGGCCCAGCTCAACCAGGCTGGACAGCAATTCCGAGGTGCTGGATTGCGGGCGGTTATAACGCCGGACGATGTCCATCACGGTAGCCTCGCGGTGGGTGTCATCGAAATATTCGAGCACCTCGACCACGCGGCGCGCGATCTTTGCCTTGTTCGATTGTGCCCGATTAGCTGGGCTATTGCAGGTCGCCATTGCGCTATCCTCTCGTCCCTTATGGTGCATAGATTTCACCTGATGGGGGCGGATGTCAATGATAAATGATTGCTTCTCGTTTTTTAATTACCTGGCTTAGTATTTGGCCGATGGGGCAGGATTAAAATCCTACATTTCCGCGAAAATTCGCGTGATGGCGGCGCGGTCGATTTTGAGCGAAGGGTTGCGCGGCAGCTCCGAAACGATCCGCCAATGCGCCGGCAGATGCGTCGCGGGCAGGTGCTGGCGCAGATGCGCGGCCAGCGCGGCGGGCACTGCTCCGGCGATATCATCGCCGAGTCGCACCATCGCGCCCGGCACCTGACCGACCCGCGCATCGGCTACCACGACCACCGCCGCCTCGGCCACGGCGGGGTGCAGCAACAGCGCGGTCTCGATGCTCTCGGGCAGCAGCTTGAAGCCGCCACGCATGATCGCTCCGTCGGCGCGGCCATGGATGAACACAAAGCCGTCGGCGTCGATATGACCGATGTCGGCGGTGGCGATCCAGTCGGCGGCGATGCGCGGCGCGTGAACCTCTATACGGCCCTCTGCGCCGGGGGGGAGGGGCGCGCCGCTGACGCTATCGACGATGCGCAACCCGCAGCCGGGCATTGCGCGTCCGACCGAGCCGAGCTTGGCGCGGCCATAGACGCGGTGTAGATCGAGGCTCATCCCCGCCACCGGCCCGCCAAATTCGGTGGCGCCATACGAGACCAGCACCGGGATGCCATAGCGATCCTCGAAAGCGGTCTGCACCGCCGGAGCCAGCGGCGCCGCGCCCGAACCCATCGACTTCAGGGAGGCGAGGTCCGCCGCCGGGATGTCGGCATCGAGCAGCGCCTGCAACATCGAGGGCGGAACGCCGTGCGATGCGGGCCGGAAGGTTCGCACGTAATCGACCCAGCTCGCGATGCTGAACCGTTCGAGCAGCCGTGCATTCTGGCCATTCAACAACGCCGGCAGAGTGGTGTAGATCCCCGAAATATTACCCAGCGGCATATAGAGCAGCGAAGGGGGTGCCTCTGGCAGCGGTGTCGCGGCGATATGATGCCGGGCGATCATCGCGAAGGGGATGGGAAAATGCTTGGGCGGCCCGGTGGTGCCGCTGGTCAAGATGGCGATATGGGGCTCGCCGGTGGCGGTTGCGGCGGCATTTGCGGATTGAGGCTTCGCGGCGGCGGGGATGAGCGTCGGGGCCATGCCATGGAGGGCGATTGCCGGGATGCCCTGGCGGGCGCATTCGGCACGGATTTCGGGCGCGTCATCGGCCTGGGTCAGCACGAAAGCGGCGGGGGCGATGCGGGCCAGATCACGCGCGATACCGGCGGGCGACTGAAAGCCATAGACCATCGCGATGCTGTTTTCATGGGCGATCAGGCCTAACAGGGCAGCAATCGTGGCGGGGTGATTGCGCGAGACCAGCGCTATAATGGCGCCCGGCGCCACCCCCGACAGGTGGCGGGTGATTGCGGCGGCACAGGCGGCCATCTCGCCCCAGCTATGCCAGATACCGTCAAATTCGATGGCGCGGGCGGCGGCGGGGCGAGCGAGCGCACGCGCGGCATGGCTGCTCAGCGATTCCACCTGTGGCCTGCTCCTCTGCGTTCCCGGAGCGACCATGCGGAGGTTGGCGGGTGCTGGTCAACAGGCAAGATTTGCCGCATGCCGCCACAAAACAACCACCGGGACCGGCAATGCAACTGGAGCACTATCGGATCGAGCCGGCGCAATTGGGGACGGAGGCGGCGCTGTGGCGGGGGCCGCTGGCGGTCGTCGATCTGGCGGCGGTGGGTGAGGTTCCCGACGCGATCACCCTCCCGCCATGCCCTGTCGTGGGCGTGGGCGTGGGCAACGCGGCGCATCCGCTGACGGTGCGGCTGGATTGCGTGATCGAGCAGCCCGTCGGCCTCGCGGCGCTGGCGGCGCAAGTTTTGGCGCAGCCCGAGGCGGCGGCGGTGGCGGTGGCGCTGTTGCGGCTGCTGCCCGGTATGACCATGGCAGACGGGCTGGTTGCCGAATCGCTGGCCTACGGCCTGTTGCAGGGCAGCGCGGGGCATCGCCGCTGGCTGGCGAGGCGGGAGGCCGCGCCGATGGCCGCGCCTGGGGCGGTGGGCTGCGAACGGCACGGCGATACGTTGGCCATCACGCTGGCGCGGCCATGGGCGGGCAATGCCATCGATGCCGGTATGCGCGATGCTTTGGCGGAGGGGTTCGGCGTGGCGGCGCTGGACCCGTCGATCACGCGGATCAGCCTGCGGGCCAAGGGCCGCGCGTTTTGCCTTGGCGCCGATCTGGCGGAATTTGGCACCACCAGCGATCCGGCGACCGCGCATGGCATCCGGCAATTGGCCCTGCCGGCGCGGGTCATCGCGGCCTGTGCCGGGCGGCTGGAGGTCCATGTCGATGGTGCTTGCGTCGGGGCGGGGCTGGAGATGGCGGCGTTTGCTGCGCGCCTTACCGCGTCCCCGCGCGCCTGGTTTCAGCTGCCCGAACTGGCCATGGGGCTGTTGCCGGGGGCGGGGGGGTGCGTATCGCTGGTGCGGCGGATCGGGCGACAGCGGAGCGCTCTGATGATCCTGTCGGGGCGGCGGATTTCGGCGCGGACGGCGCTAGGCTGGGGGCTGGTCGATGGCATCATGGACGAGGGCCCCGGCGACGATGGTGGCGGCGACATCGGCTGACCCCACATCGCCTGAGCTGAGCCGTGTCCGGGCCTTGGCCCACGGCTTGGCCAGCAGGCACAGGTCGGCCTCGGCGCCCACCGCGATGCGACGCTGGCGCGCCAGGTCGGCGGGGTCGGCGAGGTAGAGGGCCAGCGCGGCCTCGGGGCTGAGCGCCTCCGCGCCGCCGATCACCCGCCCCGCGTGCGTGCGGCGCGTGATGGCGGCGGCCATGCCGGCCCACGGATCGGCGCTGCCAAACGGCGCGTCACTGCCTGCGGCCAGCGTGATGCCTGCGCCCCGAAACGCGGCTAGGCGGTAGAGATGGGCGTGGGTTCCGGCCGGGATCGCTGCGGCATATTCCTCACCGCGTTCGGCGATGAAATGCGGCTGGCTGACCACCGACAGGCCGCTTTGCGCGATTTGGGCGACCAATGCGTCGGAGGCGATCCCGGCGTGTTCGATACGGTCGCCGCGCATCGGTCCGGCGGCGGCGAGGGCGGCGAGGGTGAAAACCAGCTCGACCTCGGTGGTGCAATGGCTGGCGATGGCGCGGTCCTGACGGTGCGCGGCAGCGATGAAGGCGATGGTGGCGTCGAGATCGGGCAGCGCGGCTTCATGCAGGTGGAGCTTGGCCGGGCCGATCCGCCAGCCATTTTGCGCCGTTTCCGCCAGCGCCAGCGTGCCCGCCAGCATGACGCGTTGGGTGAGCTTGCCAGCGGCGATCTGGGCGGCGAAATGCGCAGCGGCGGGGGCGTCATTGCGCACCGACATGTCGGTGAGGCCGGTGATGCCGTGCCGCGCCAATTCGGCCGAGGCGGCGGCGAAATCGGGCATCTGGCCCGCCAGCGCGCCGGCCAGCCAAGCATCCTCGTCGAACAGGCGCCCGGTATAGGCCCCGTTCGCGCGCTCCAGCCCCGGCGGGGCGGCGGCGTTGGCGAGCGCGCGTGCCAGCCCCGCGCTGTTGAACAGCCACATCCGGCCCGACCGGTGCTGTATCCGCATCGGGCGGTGCGTGATCAGGCGGTCGAGCGCGGCGGCATCGGGCAGGCCCATGACGCTCTCGTGGTAGAGGATGCCGCGCAGCCAGCCCTCGCCCGGCGCCGCGCGCAGGCTGGCAGCGAGTGCGCCCTCATCGGCGATCTTGGGCGGGCCGCAGACCAGCGAGCTTTGCCGCGCCGCGAGGCCCGCGAGATGAATGTGATGATCGTGCAGGCCGGGGAGCAGCGCGCCGCCCCTGGCATCGATGATGCGCTCGCCGGGGTGGGGGGTGAGCTGGCCGATGGCGGCGATGCGGCCCTTGGCGATGCGCAGGTCGGCGCTGGAGTGCCCGAGGATCTCGGCACCGTGGATCAGCACGCGAGCCATTGTGGATTATCGAAGCCAAGCGGTTGTACCGATCCGGTGAGTGGACGCGGTGGCGGCGCGGGGAAGGGCTGGCCCTTGGCCTTAGCCCATGCGGCAAGCGTGCGGAGGAGCGCGGCGGGGTTGCGGGCGCGTTCCTCGGCCAGCGCCTGCGCTACCACCCCGCTCATCGCTATGCCCAGCCGGACGCCTCGGCCCTGCGCCCATGCTTCCCAGCCGGCGCGCGCTGCAGCGATGCCGGTCAACGGGTCGGCGGGGGCGTCTCCGGCGAAACCGATGGTGCCGCAGGCTTGGTGGAGCGCCGCCGTCAGCCCGCCGGCCACCGCGCAATCATCGCCGAAGCCGACCCAATCCGCCGCGGCCCCGCGCGCGCCATGAGCGGTGATGCTGAGCCAGACGAGGCCGGGATGCGAGCGCGCGAGCGCATCGGCGTCGATGCCGAGTTGGCGGAGTGCGCGAGGGCGGGCGGCCTCGATCACGATGTCGGCCCGGGCGATCAGGGCAAGCAAGGCGTCGCGGCCTGCTGCATCGCGCAGGTCGAGGGCGACGCTGGCCTTGCCCTGGTTGAGCGCGGCGTAGAGGGCGGGGTCGCCCCGGTTGCTGCCATTTGGCCTAAGGCCGTCGGGGCGGTTGGCGCTCTCGACCTTGACCACTTGCGCCCCCGCCAGCCACAGCAGATGCGCCGTCAACGGCCCCGCCCACAGCGCCGACAGATCGATCACCAGCGGGATTTTATGCGCGGGCGGCTGGCGGCCCGGGCCATGGATCAGGGTTGTGATGGCCTCAGCGGTCGGGGCCTCGTCCCACCCCGCGATCGCGAGGCCCAGCGCGCGGCCTTGGGCCAGCAGGTCGGCACTGGCGCTGGCGGCGATGTTTGCGGCGATCGCTGTGTCGCCGACAAGGTTCCTCGCGGCTTCGCCGAACAGCGCGGGGAGGAGGGCGCGGTCATCCTCGCGCGCCAGGTTGAGCGCGATCCAGCCGCCGCGTGCGGGATAGAGCCGGCAACCGCCGCCCGCCGACACCTGCCCCGGAATGCGAAAATTGTTGAGCGCCGCCCGTTCGCCCATCAGGCCGGCGCCGCTCAGCTTGGCGATGGCAGCCGGCCCGCTGACGGCGGCCAGCGCGGCCAATTGCCGGTCGGCCCAGCCGCTCAGCGGGATCGTGGGCGCGGGTTCAGCCGGCAAGCAGGGCCTTGACCTCGCGGCGCAGCAGCTTGCCCATCTCATTATACGGCAGCTCAGCGACGAAGCGCACCGTATCGGGCACCCGGCTGGAGCGCAGGCGCGCGCGGATCAAGTCCTTCAGCTCATCCTCGCACGGCGCGGCGTGGCCGGGGCGGCACACCAGCGCGATGCCGATGCCCTCACCCCATTCCGCCGTGGGCACCGCCACCGCGCAGGCATCGGCCAGCGCCGGATGGGTAAGCAACACGTCCTCAATCTCGCCGGGGGAAATATTCTCGCCGCCGCGCACGATTACGTCGTCGGCACGGCCCGAGAGGAACAGGTAGCCCTCGGCGTCGAGGTAGCCCGCGTCGCGCGTCGGGAACCAGCCGGCGGCGTCGAGCGCGCTGCGTTCCTTGTATTCGCCAGAGACCTGATCCCCGCGCACGTAGATTTCGCCCGGCGCACCAGGGGCGCAGCATTCGCCATCCTCGCCGCGGATCTCGATCTCCACCGTCGGCAGCGGCTTGCCAACCGAGCCGAGGCGCGCGCGCTGCGCCGGGTCGCTGGCGGCGTGGGCTGCGCGGTGTTCCACGGGGCCGAGCAGGGCGACGGTGGAGCTGGTCTCGGTCAGGCCATAGGCATTGGTGAAGCCGGTATCCGGCAGCAGGTCTAGCGCCTGATGGATCAGCTCGGTCGGCATCTTGCCGCCCCCGTATGCTATCGCGCGCAGGTGCGGCAGGTGGGTAGCGCCCATCGCCCCCGATTTCATCAACCCTATGATCCTCGACAGCATCGTGGGGACGACAAAGGCATTGCTGACCGCCTCGGCACTGGCCAGTGCGAGCCAGGCCTCGGGCGAGAAGGCCGGCAGCAGGACGATCCGGCGCTGGGCGTAAATCGAAGACAGCAGCGCCGAAATGCCGGCGATGTGATAGGGCGGCACGCTGACCAGCGCGGCGTCGCTTTCCTCCGCCCCGGCAAATTCCACAGTGCCCAGGATATAGGCGAGGAGGTTGGCGTGGCGCAGGATCGCCGCCTTGGGCGCGGCCGTCGTGCCGCTGGTGAACAGTTGGATCGCAATCCCTTCGCCCTCGTCATATTCGGCATCATCGGCGCCGAGGTTTTGCCTCGCGTGGGCAATGAAGCCCTCGCGGGTGAGGCAGGTGTGTACTTGTCCGGCGGTCAAGCGCCCGGCGCGCACAGTGTCACCCACCACCAGCGCCGGGGCAATGCGCGCCAACAGCGCGGCAAGATCGGCATCGGCAAGGCGGTAGTTGAGCGGGCAATAAGGCACCCCCGCCAGCGCCGCCCCGAACAGGGCGATCACCGCAGCGGCCGAAGATTCGTCGAGCAGCGCGACATGGTCGACCTTCGCGGACGAGATGATCCCGGCGGCCCCGCGCGCAGCGGCGAGCAGCTCGGCATAGGTCCAGCGCTCACCCTCACAGACCAGCGCGATGCGGTCCGGTGCGGCCTCGGCGGCCATTTCGAGGAGCAGGGCGAGATTCATCGGCGCGGCGTCAGTCGGAAGCCGGCAGCGGCTTGGCGTCCTTGGTGGTCATCGCCACGCCATCGACGCTGAGCGAGCCCTTGCCCGGCTTGACGCAAAGCAATTCGAACGTGCCGGCCGCATCAACATAACGTTTGCCGATCAGCGTGCCGTCCGCAAAATCGGGGTCGAGCGGCGCGGCTAGGTTTGAGTCAAAGTTTGGGGGCTTGGCTTCGCCCCCAACC
>JANXUK010000060.1 GCA_025356275.1 Sphingomonadales bacterium
GTTGCGCGATCGCTGCTGTCACAAGCAGGCAAAGCTGTCGCTTGGGCGGATCGAGGGCGACTGTGTGCGGTGCATGTACCACGGGTTGAAATTCGATGCCGCCGGGCGGTGTATCGAAATTCCGGGCCAGGATATCATTCCGCCCGACGCTGCGGTGGCAAGCTTTGCGCTGGTTGCGTCGGGGTGTTTCTTGTGGGTGTGGATGGGCGATCAGGCAATGGCGGACCCGGCGTCGATCCCGCCTACCGTGGCGTTGGACGACGAACGGTGGGATTTGCGCCGGGGCCAGATGGATTATGCCGCCAACTACGAACTGATCAATGACAACCTGACCGATTTTTCGCACCTTTCCTTTGTACATCCCGCCTCGTTCGGCGCATCGCCGACATTCGCTGCGGTACAGCCTGCGGTACAGCGGATCGATCGGGGCGTCCGCGTGGCCCGGTGGATGACCGGCGGGGCCAGCGAAAACAAGAATGTGTCGGGCGCGGTCGGGCGCAATGCCGATGCGCCGGTAACGTATATGTCTTACGACTATGTCGTTCCCGGCATCCTGACGATGCGCAGCGAGACGTACCGGATCGACGATTTTCCCACCGACGGCAAAAGCGAACCAACAGGAACCCCGGTCATGGCCAATACCAATTGTCAGGCCGTCACCCCGATGACTGAAGGCTCGTCACGCTATTTCTTCCTGACCGGGCCAAGGCGCGGGCCAAACAGCACGGCCGGTGCCGAAAAGCTGTTGGAAATCATGAAAGTCGCGTTCGAAGAGGACTGCCACATGATCGAAAGCCAGGCCGCCAACATCGCGTTCGCTCCTGGTCCGCAAATGCTGACGGCGCACGATCGCGGCCCGGTCCAGTTCCGGTCAATCATCAAAGCGATGCTGAAAGCCGAAAGCACCGAGCTGCCGAGCATGGTTGCGGCGGAATAATCGCTTCGCCGCGCCACGGCGATCGCCGGACCCAGATGTCGCGACAGATAGAGAACGACCGCCATGTATTTGCGCAATTGTTGGTATGTGGCGGCCTGGGCGGCCGAAGTCGGCGACGGGCTGTTCCACCGCCGTTTGCTGGGCACGTCGGTGCTGCTGTATCGCTTGCAGTCGGGCGAGGCGGTCGCAATCGGCAACCGTTGTCCGCACCGGTTCGCGCCGCTGCATTTGGGAAGCAGGGTCGGCGATGCCGTGCAATGCGGGTATCACGGGCTGATCTTCGGCAGCGACGGGCGGTGCATCGGCAACCCGCAATCGGGCGGGCAAGTGCCGCCGAACACGGCGGTTGCGCGATATGTGCTGAAGGAACGCCACGAACTGTTGTGGATCTGGCTGGGCGATCCGGCCATCGCCGACCCGGCAATGATCCCCAACGTCGGGTTCCTGTCGGACACTGCTGCGACGACGACCCCGGGTTACTTGCACGTTCGCGCCGACTATCAGTTGGCGACGGATAACCTGATGGATCTAAGCCATGCCGTGTTCCTGCATGCCGAAACGTTAGGCCGGTTGACCCCTGCGCTTGCCCAAGGCGAACTCAAAGTCACGCGCGAGAACGATCGTGTCCGGGCCGCAATAACGATGCGGGACATTCATTTGCCGATCGCTGCCGGGCCGGTCGATCAGTGGCTCGACATGACCTGGCAGGCACCGGGTGTCATAGTGCTCGATATCGGCCATGTCGCCACTGGATTGGTGCGGCCCGATCACGGACGCCGGGCGATCCATATCGTGACACCCGAAACAGCTTTGACATCGCATTATTTTTTCCGCAACGCCGGCGACGGTCGGGCGTTCGTGCGCGATCCCTTTTCCGAAGAGGACGAGCCGATGTTAGCGCAATGCCAGGCCATGATGGATGGAGAGGACTTTTGGGCGCTGCGGCCGGCGATCCTGCCGAGCGACGCGGGCGCGATCAGAGTTCGCCGCCAGCTCGACAAGATGATCCGGGACGAACAGGCTTCAGACAGCGAGCTTACGTTGCCGTAACGCTTTGTCGAGCAAAAGCAGCGGCACCAGCGACGCCAACACCGGCACGCCGCATAATGCCAAAGCGATGTCGGGGCGAAAACCGCCGCCGACCAGAAATCCGATGGGGACAGGTGCGGTCATCTGACCGATGCGCGAAATGGCCGTGGCCCAGCCGATGCCGGTCGCGCGCAATTCCGGTGGATACGCGGTCGCGGCCAGCGTTATCAGCAGCGACATCGCCCCGCCCAGCGCTCCGCCCGAAATGACCGCAGTTGCGACCAGGGCCGGGAACTGCTGCCGGGTCAAGGCCATCCCCAAGAAGCCCAGACCACCGACCAGCAAACATGGCCCGATCAGCCGCCAGGGTCCGACCCGCGCCATCACCCATCCCCCGCACAGCGACAAAGCCAAAGCACCCAGATTGGCAAATCCCACCAGGATCGTGGTATGCGCAGCAGTGGTGCCCAGCACCTGAAGCAGGGGCGGCATCCACAATACAAACAGATATACGCCCGGCGGTGCCAGCAGGAAAAGCCCCCACAACGGAAGCGTGACCGAAATGCGGTCGGCGCTCAACAATCCGGACAGAACACCTGTTTGGCCGGACAGAAGCCCTGTTTGGCCAGATTGAAGGCCGGGTCGCGCAGGCCTGGCCAGCGGCCGAACCGCAACTTCGTCCTTTATCACAGACAGCACCAGCGCCATCAGCGCAGCGGCGGCGAGGGCAGCGGCGGCGATCGCAAACACCCCGTGCCAGCCATGGGCACCGATGATCGGGGCGCTGATCGCCGCACCGATCACGCCGCCCAGCGGAAACACCGCGTACAGGACGGGCGTCAGCGCTATCCGCGCGCGCGGCGGCATCGCGGCAACACCAAGGCCCAGAAAACACGGCATCACGCCGCCCAGTCCAAACCCGGTCACCAGGCGGCATAACAGCAATGTTTCGAACCGTTGTGCAAACATCGACAACGCGGTGAACGTGGCCGCGATCGCACACGAGATTACCAGCATGCGGGCGCGGCCAAGCCGGTCGGCCAGCATCCCGAACAGGATCGCGCCGGCAACGCCCCCCATCTGCCCGACCCCGAACAGCCAGCCCAGCCGCGCCACGGGAAAACGCAAGTCAGCGGCGATCAGCCGGCCGGTAAAGCCGATCATCTGGGTGTCGAAACTGTCCACAGCGCCCGCCAGCGCGCACAGCAGCACCGTCATGATGCCGACCCGCGTCCAGGTAGGGTCGCCCGCGACCGCGCTCATACCCGGCACTTCGACCGGGCACGCGCGGCACGCGCGGCGCTTATGCGATCAAAAATTGAACCCAAAAGTCGCTCCATACGTGCGCGGCGGTTGAATGTCGGCATAGACCAGCGATGAGAACGGGGTCTTGGCACCGTCGGTATAAATCGCCGCGTTAGTGACATTGCGCACGAACCCGGTCAACGACCACCGCCTGGCCGGCGCTTGCCAGCT
The DNA here is from genome assembly GCA_025356275.1 of Sphingomonadales bacterium. GTDB lineage: Bacteria > Pseudomonadota > Alphaproteobacteria > Sphingomonadales > Sphingomonadaceae > Novosphingobium. Next base: position 3,443 of record JANXUK010000060.1, read on the forward strand.
TAGCGACAAGTCGAGTTTGCCATAGCTTTTGGCGCGTTCCACCGGGATGAAATCGGTGCCCAGCCAGCGTGCCGACGCAAAGTTGAAATTGGCATCGGCGACCACATTGCCCATTCCCACCGGAATGACCTGGTTGACATCGACATTGCCCGACCATTCGGGCGTGCGCGACACCTGGAACCCCGAACAATCCAGCGTCGTGTTGGCCGGGTCTTGCGATGCGACCCGGCACCCGGTCGCTTGCGGACTGTACGAAAACGTCGGGATGACTTTGTTGAACGACGTATAGCGCGAGTGGGTATATTCAACCGACCCGCTGACCGTGCCGCCGGTCCATGGCCGCGCGATCAAATCCGCAGTCGCGCCATAAATATCCGAAGCCCCGGCGTTCAGGAACACCAGATTGGTGACCCCGGGCACATTGGTATATGTCAGCACCGGTTCCTGATGGTTTTTGTAGTTCCAATAATAGCCAGAGACGTTCAGTTGCAGCTTGTTCCCCAGGAGGCGGGATTTGAGCCCGGTTTCATAAGACGTCAGAGTTTCGGGCTGAACCGGCAGAGCGGTGCCCGGGCTGCCGAGCACGCTCTGGTCGTTGAAACCGCCTGCCTTGAACCCGCGCGACACCGTTGCGTAGAACAAGCTGTTGGTCAGAACGTCGGCTTCAAAGCCACCTTTGAACGACACGTTGCGGAACGTTCTGCGGCCAGTATACGCATCGACAAGACATTGCGGCTGGCTCGGTGCAGGCAGCGAGCAGGCGGCGGCCTGCGGCGGCGGTGGGCCCTGGAATATGGCCGGCGAGATGATATAGCTTTCGCCGGTCAATTCGCGCCGGTCGTTAGTGTAACGCAGCCCGCCGATCAGGCGGATTTTGGGGGCGAGATCGTAAGTCGCCTGGCCAAAGCCGGCATAACTGCGGGTGCCGAGCAGCGTTTGTTGCCCAACCGATTCCAGAAAGCCGCCGTTGATGGTGTATTGTTCGTTCTGGTCTTCATTGTCGGCAAACAAGCCTGCGACATAATGCAACCGTCCGATATCACCCGACAGCCGCGCCTCGACCGAACTGGCGCGCGATGTCAACGGTCGAGTCGGAAAACTGCCCAAGTCATAGCCATTGCGCAACAAAAAGCCGAACAGGCCGGTGTATTGCATTTTGGCATGACGATAGGCCGGGATGATCGTCAGCTTTGCAAAGCCGAGATCCACGCCGATTTGCGCCGAAATGTTGTAAAAGGATAAATCCTGGCTGGCGTCGCTGGGCCTGACCGAACGCACGAAACCGGGGACCGGCACGACTGCGGTCTGCGCAGCATAAGCCTGCGTTTTCGGGTCGGAAATGCCGAGCCACGGATACCAGCCGGCAATATCGCGGTTAAGCGCGACGACTGCGCTCTGACCCCCGTAAATATGGCCATAGCTGCCGTTCAACAATATCGAAACCCGGTTGGTTGGTTCCCACAGCAGTTTCGCCCGCGCCGCCCAATGCTTGTCGCTGCCAAAGCCGTCGCTGGTATAGCCGCCTTTGTCGACCACAGTACCGGATACCCGCAGCGCCGCATTGGCGGAAATCGGGGCATTGATCGCCAGTTCCCCGGTCTTGTCGCTGTAATTGCCGACTTCGAACGAGCCGCGTTCTTCCCATTTCCCCAGATGCGGTTTGGTGGTCAGCACGTTGATCGCGCCGCCCGAGGCATTACGGCCATACAGCGTGCCTTGCGGACCCTTGACGACTTCGACCCGGTCGATGTCGTACATTTCGCTGACCACCGACTGCGTGCGCGCGACATAGATTTCGTCAATATAGTACGGCACCGCCGGCGTGCTTGCCGCCGTCGCCTGAAAGCCTCCGACGCCGCGAATATACACCGATGTCGACGGGCCGGATGTGCCGATCACGACGCTGGGCAAAATCGAACTCAGCAAGTCGGGCGACGTGATGCCGCTTCTGGTTATCGCCTCTCCGCCGAGCACCTGGATCGTCAAAGGCGTTTTTTGCAGCGACTGCGATCGCCGCTGCGCGGTGACGATGATTTCCTGAACGCCGCCGGTGGCTGGTGCCGCCTCTGGAGCGGCCGATCCGGCAGCCGGGCCCGTAGCCTGGGCTGTGACATCTTGCGCCATCGCCGTGCCGGCGGTGGTCAGGCCTATCACAATGGCCAATAGGCTAACGCCTGTAAGGTTGTTCATGTTCTCTCCCCATGTCTGCCGTCTACTGCATCGAATGGCGCCGCGGTCAGTCTGCTTGCGGACACGAATGGGTAAACATTGCGCCGGACACAATTTTAACATTCAGTTTGTGCATTCAGCGCACAGGCAATGGTCATCGGTCATGGTCGGCAAGCGGTACCCTGGGCGGATGATGGGCAGCATTCAGCCCGGCTTGTGCAATTCGCGGCGCAGCACTTTTCCGCTGCTGGTTTATGGCAGGTCGTCGACATATTGGAACCCGCGCGGGACTTTGTAGGCCGCCAGGCGTTCACGGCAGTACGCTTCAAGCGCGGCTGCATCGCCCACCGGCCTTCGCGGCGGACCACATAAGCCAGCGCGACTTCGCCTTTGATCGCATCGGCACGGCCGCCTACCTCCACCATCGCGACATCGGGATGTTCGGCGATCGCACGTTCGAGCTCGGCTGGATAAATGTTGAACCCGCCGGTGATGATCATGTCCTTCAGCCGGTCGACCAGGTACAAAAATCCGTCGGGGTCGGCGCGGGCAAGATCGCCGGTGCGCAACCATCCTTGCGCGGTAATGGCCTGATCGGTGGCATCGGGCCGGTTGAGGTAGCCGCGCATCACCATCGGCCCCCGGATCTGAAGTTCGCCGATTGCGCCGGCGGGCACGGTTTCGCCCGAATCGAGCGCGACGATCCGCGCTTCGCAATGCGGCAGCGGTACCCCGATCAAGCCGAGCCGGGCAGGGCCGAGCGCGGCGTGAGTCGTGCCCAGGCCGCCCAGTTCGGTCATTCCCCACAATTCGATCAACGGACAGCCGAATGCCGCCACGACTTGCTCCATGGTTGCAACCGACATCGTCTGGCCGCCGACCGTACAGCGGGTCAGCGACGTGATGTCCGTCCGGGCCAGTCGCTCTGCCGCCAGCAAGTACAAGTACATCGCCGGGACGCCTTCAATGATCGTGGCGCGGTGAGCGGCGATGCTGGTCAGGATCCGGTCGACGTCGAATGTCGCGTGCAGCACCAGAGTCGAACCTTGCGCGATCGCGGCGTTCATCACGATGTTGCGATAGACGTGCGAGCACGGCAGCGCGCTGACCACCGTGTCGCGGTCGGTACGCAAATGCATGGTCGCGGTCATCGCGGTGTTAAGCAGGATCGCCTGGTGAGTCAGTTCGGTCCCTTTGGGATAGCCGGTGGTGCCCGACGTATAGCCGATCGTGCTGACCGCCAGCGGATCGATCGCCGGTATTTGCCAATCGGCCGTGCCGCGATCCGTGAACGCGCCAAACGCGATGACTCCGTCGGGAACGTCGTCCCCCAGGCGATGCGCAGCGACACCCGCTCGATCCCCGGTGCGCCCTGCAACCCGGCAATCTTGTCGCGTGACCCCATCACCGCGCGCGCACCGCAATCGTTGATCGCAAACGCCGCCTCTTGCGGCGTCAGCATCAGGTTGAGCGGATTGACGACCGCGCCTGCTTTCAGGATGCCGTAATAGCTGACCACCCATTCATGGCTGTTGGGCGCGTATAGCGACACGACATCGCCGGGCGCGATGCCGCCGGCCACAGGCGCCGATGCGATGCGCGAGGCCATGGTGTCCAGGTCGCGAAAGGACCAGCTGCGGTCGCCGACGATCAGCGCGGTCTTTTCACCAAAACGTGTCGCCGCACGCGCTACCAGCCATCCGATCGACCGTTCCACCGATCGTTCAGGCCGCGATCAGCGGTTTGCGCATGATCGTCTGCGCATTGGCGTATTCGCTAAGGCCGTGCAGCGAGTTCTCGATCCCCACGCCCGACTGCTTGTGGCCGCCAAAGGCAATGTCCGGCGCAAAGACGTGGGCGTGATTGATCCACACCGTCCCGGCTTCGAGCCGCGCCGCGATTTTTTCGCCCAGTGCCAAGTCGTTAGTCCATACCGATGCCGCCAGCCCGTAAGCGGTATCGTTGGCACTCCGAACGACATCGTCGATATCGCGAAACTTCAGCAGCGGCAGGACGGGGCCGAACGCCTCTTCCACGACGCTGCGCGATGTTTCCGGAGGGTTGTCGATCAGCGTTATGGGGACGAAATAGCCTGGCGCATCCGACACTTCGCCGCCCAGCAGGAACGTCTGCCCGGTCGCCCGGCAATCGTCGAGCAGATTGCGGACTTTGTCGTATTGCATCCGGTTCTGGATCGGGCCGAGCTCTGCATCATCCAGCCCGTTGCCGACTTTCACCGATTTTGCGACCGCGACCAGCTCGCGCGCCAGATCGTCATAAATATCCTCGTGCACATAAAGCCGCTTGCACGCGACACAGAACTGCGCGCTGTTGGCAAACGAGGCCCAGTACAGCGCCTTGGCCGCCGCTTTGGGGTCGACGTCGGCCAGGACGATCGCCGGGTCGTTGCCGCCCAGTTCCAACGTCAGCCGCTTGAGATTGCCGGCGACGCCGGCCATCACTTTTTTGCCGGTGGCGGTCGACCCGGTAAAGGCGATTTTGCCGATGTCGGGATGCTCGGTCATCCACTGGCCCAGATCGTTGCCTCCCGACAACGTGCTGAGCACGCCTTTGGGCAAGACCGATTGCGCCAATTCGCCGAACAGCAGCGTGCACAGCGGTGTATAATACCAACCTGCGGTGAGGGTGACTCACGAGAGGGATTCCCAAAGCCGCAAAAGTCTGAATCAATGGCGCCCTGCATTTGGAGGGCGTGTCTATGGGATCGGCGATTGGCTTGCGGGGTGATTTTGACGGAGCGGCAT
>JANXUK010000065.1 GCA_025356275.1 Sphingomonadales bacterium
AATGATCGACGATGTCGTCGTAGGATGAGAAGATGCGGTTCGACAGCCAGTTGTCTCGCATGAACTGCCACACGTTTTCGACAGGGTTGAGCTCCGGGCATCTGGGCGGCAGCGGCAAGAGGGTGATGTTGTCGGGCACGACCAATTCGGCCGATCCATGCCACCCGGCTTGATCGAGGATCAGAACGGCATGCGCTCCCGGCGCGACATGGAAGGCGATCTCTTCAAGATGCATGCTCATGGCCTCGCTGTTGCAACGGGGCATGACGATGCCGGCACCCTTGCCCTCTGCCGGACAGATCGCGCCGAAGATCCAGGCCGAAGCTCGGCGCTGATCCTTGGGCGCACAAGGCCGAGTTCCCCGCTTGGCCCAGCGGCGCGTGAGCTTGGTCTGCTGACCGATACGCGCCTCGTCCTGCCACCACAGTTCTATTGCGGTGCCGCGTGGCAAGGATCGTCGAATTTTTGCCAGCTGGGAACGGAAGCTTTTTTAAAATCAGCGATGGCGCCCTCTTTCTGGCCATGGTGGCGGGGGCGGGCCGAGAGCTTGCGGAAGCCCAGCGCGCGCATCTCCCGGCTCAGCGTCTGCTTGGTGATCGATAAGCCGAACTCGTCCCACACCCACTGCGCCAGATCGATGAGGCGCCAACGGACCACGCCGTGCGCGGCGGGGATCGGGCCCGCCTCGACCTGCTGCGCGAGAGCGCGACGCTGTGCCGCGTTCAGGATCGAGACTTTGCCGGGGGCCTTGCGCGATATCAGCCCATCCGGGCCATCGGCGTTGAAGCGGATGACCCAGTCTCGAACGATCTGCAGGGTCACACCAGCTGCCTTGGCCGCTTCGCTCCGGCTGCTGCCATCCAGGATCAAGCCCAATGCCAATAAACGCCGAACCTGGTCCGGATCATCACAGCGCCGCGAAAATCGCCGTAAATCCGCCGATGTATAATCCGTTCGAACACCAATCGCTGCCGCCATCGCAAGCCTCCTTGTGCTTGCTCCGGTGAATCAGAAAATTACCGACTTGGAAATCCCCCGCGTGAGTCAGCCTCAACGGGACCTGGTATAAGCGTACGGCAAGGTCTTGTGGTGGGTAGCAGTCCGACAGCTTTGTCTATCACGGAGCCGGCAGCGGGCGTTCCGTCGATCCCGATGATCCCCCGCAGATTAAGAGGTTTCAAGTAGAGGCAGCTCTCAGGGCAACAGAGCGCTCGCCGCCAGTCGTTGACCAGCGAATTGCACGTAGCCGCGCGTTGCCGGCTTGCCCGGCTCGTCGGGGGCGAAGATGATCGCTGCGGGCCTGGGTCCGCCGAGCGGCCCGGAGGTAATCTGCATCGCCATAACGCCAGGCTTAGGGCCGGTCAGCCTAACGTCGGCGGTGTAGGTCGATCGGCCCCGCGGATCTGCGAGCATCATCTCCTGGCCATCATACGTCTCTCTGCCGTCATCGCTGAAGTTCGTATAAGTCTTTTCGGTCCGCGCTCCGGCTCGGACGTAGTGGATGGAGCCAGATGCACGCCCGAAGACCTTCACGTCGACCGCTGCTGTCTTGCTAGCATATGTTGCCACCGACGCCATGTCCGACAAGCCGTAGGGCACCCTGTCCGGCGTCTTGCCGCGCCGGACGCTATGCGCCGGCCCGCGCACCGAGGCGGCGGGATTGACCGGCACCACCTGGCCCATCACCAGCCAGTCGAACAGGTGGCGTATTGCCGCCAGGCGCAGCTTGGCGGTTGGCGCGCTCCTCGCGCCCGCCAGCTCCTCGATGTAGCCCGCGACGTGCAGCGGCTGCACCGCCGCGATCGACGGTACGCCATGTCCCTCGCACCAGGTCAGAAACTCGCCTATGCCCCGCGCATAGGCGCGCCGCGTGTTGGGGTTGCGGATGGTGACGGCGAAGAATTCGAGGAAGCGGCGCTGGGCGCGCTCGTCGGCCGTGGCAATCAACGCCGGCAGCGCCAAAGCAGGGATGGATGGGATAAGGTCTCGGCTAGCGGATTTCATAAATTGCCATATTTGCGCTGTTTGCGTTGTAGATTTTGGTCCCTCGGATATCAAATTCTGCTGACGATGCGCTGTGAGCGCGATGGATTCGATCCCCCCTGATCTCATATTCTGGCGCGCTCGCGCTGTTGGCCTTGTGGATATACCGACCGCGAATGTCGTAGACGGCTGAGCTGGCGCTGTTGGCCATGTGAATCTTCTTCCCGTCGAAGCGGCTGTCGTTCGTGCTCATGTGCCCTCTTCCTACATCTGATAAAGGACATTATCATATGTAGGTGGGGCAAGGAATCCCACGCATCGCGGCATCAGATTTTTGCAACAGGGACGGGCGCAGATTCCTTCGGTTTCCGGAACGATGCAAAACTTTTGAGTTTTGCATCAGTCCAATCTGAATGACTAACCGGCCTCCGGCCGGTTAGTCATTCAGATTGACCAGTATCGACGTCGCCGCGTTTCGTAAGCGAAAGTTTCAATAAACTCGCTTTATCCCCGGTCCCTCTGCGCCAGCAACCTTAACCTTAACGCATTCAGCTTAATAAACCCTGCCGCATCCTTCTGGTCATACGCCCCGGCGTCGTCCTCAAACGTGACGTGCCGCTCCGAATACAGCGAATCCGGCGATTTACGCCCGACCACCGACACGCTGCCCTTATAGAGTTTGAGCCGCACCGTCCCCGACACCTTCGCCTGCGACAAATCAATCGCGGCTTGCAGCATCTCGCGCTCGGGCGAGAACCAGAAGCCGTTGTAAATCATCTCGGCATAGCGTGGCATCAGCTCATCTTTCAGATGCGCCGCGCCCCGGTCCAACGTGATGCTCTCAATCCCGCGATGCGCGCGGGCATAAATCTCACCGCCCGGCGTCTCATACATCCCGCGCGATTTCATGCCGACGAAGCGGTTCTCCACCAGATCGAGCCGCCCGATGCCATGCCGCCGCCCCAGATCGTTGAGCGCCGCCAGCAAAGTCGCCGGCGACATCGCCTCGCCATTCAACGCCGTCCCATCGCCGCGCGCAAACTCCAGCTCGATATATTCGGGCGTATCGGGCGCATCCTCGGGGTTCACTGTCCGCGAAAACACATAGTCCGGCACCTCAGCCCATGGGTCCTCCAGCACCTTGCCCTCGGATGAGGTGTGCAGCAGGTTGGCGTCAGTAGAGAACGGGCTCTCGCCGCGCTTGTCCTTGGGGACCGGGATCTGATGCTCCTCGGCCCAGGCGATCAGCGCGGTACGGCTGGTAAGGTCCCACTCCCGCCACGGCGCGATGACCTTGATCGACGGCTCCAGCGCATAGGCCGACAGCTCAAAACGAACCTGATCATTGCCCTTGCCGGTCGCGCCATGCGCCACCGCATCGGCGCCGGTTTCGCGTGCGATTTCAATCAAACGCTTGGATATCAGCGGCCGCGCGATGCTTGTGCCGAGTAGATAATCGCCCTCATAGCGCGCATTGGCCCGCATCATCGGAAACACGAAATCGCGAACGAATTCCTCGCGCAGATCGTCGATATAGATGTGGTGATCGGGCACGCCCATCAGCTTGGCCTTGGCGCGCGCCGGCTCCAGCTCCTCGCCCTGACCCAGATCGGCGGTGAAGGTGACGACCTCGCAGCCATACGTCACCTGCAACCACTTGAGGATCACCGATGTGTCGAGCCCGCCCGAATAGGCCAGAACGACGCGTTTGAATTCGGGCATTTCGGGCTCCTGAGCCGGGCGAATCCGGGCGATGCGCGGGTATCAGCCGGCGGCGATAGGCGCAAGGCGGTCTCTCCGCCGGGGCCGGGAACTCCGGACGCAGCGCGCGAAAACGCCGCGCCTACTGGTCGAGAAAGCTACGCATCTTGCGGCTGCGGCTCGGGTGCTTGAGCTTGCGCAGCGCCTTGGCTTCGATCTGGCGGATGCGTTCGCGGGTCACACTGAACTGCTGACCCACTTCCTCCAGCGTGTGATCGGTGTTCATGCCAATGCCAAAGCGCATCCGCAAAACCCGTTCCTCGCGCGGGGTCAGCGACGCCAGAACCCGGGTCACCGTCTCCTTCAGGTTCGCCTGAATCGCCGCATCGACCGGGATGATCGCGTTCTTGTCCTCAATGAAATCGCCGAGATGCGAATCCTCCTCGTCGCCAATCGGCGTTTCCAGCGAAATCGGCTCCTTGGCGATTTTCATCACCTTGCGAACCTTTTCCAGCGGCATGGAAAGCCGCTCGGCCATCTCCTCCGGCGTCGGTTCGCGGCCCTGTTCGTGCAGGAACTGGCGCGATGTGCGCACCAGCTTGTTGATCGTCTCGATCATATGCACCGGGATGCGGATGGTGCGCGCCTGATCGGCAATCGAACGGGTGATCGCCTGACGGATCCACCAGGTGGCATAGGTCGAGAATTTATACCCCCGGCGATACTCGAACTTGTCGACCGCCTTCATCAGGCCAATATTGCCTTCCTGAATAAGATCAAGGAATTGCAGGCCTCTGTTCGTGTACTTTTTAGCAATGGAAATCACCAGGCGGAGGTTGGCCTCGACCATTTCCTTCTTGGCGATCCGCGCCTCACGCTCACCCTTTTGCACCATGTTGACGATGCGGCGAAACTCGGGGAGGGACATGCCGGTGGCGGCGGCGATATCGGCCACTTCGGCGCGGATGCGCTCGACCGGGCCGGCCTCGTTCAGCGAAAACGCGGCCCATTTCTTGTCGCGCCGGGCCATTTCGGGCATCCAGCTATCGTCCAGCTCGCGCCCGACATAGCTGTCGAGGAAGTCCTTGCGGCTGACCTTGTGCCGCTCCGCCAGACGCAGCATCTGGCCGCCCAGCGCGGTCAGGCGCCGATTGAAGGCGTACAGATTGTCGACCAGATATTCGATCTTGGTGGCGTGGAACTGCACGCTCTCGACCTGCGCCGTCAATTCCTCGCGCAGTTGCTGATAATTGCGTTCCTTAGTCGCCGGGAAATCATTGCCCAGCCCCATGGAATCGAGGCGATTGGCCTGAATCTTTTCAAATTTGCGAAACAGCTCGGTGATATAAGCGAATTTCTCAAGCGCCTCAGGCTTAAGCTGCGCCTCCATTTGCGCCAGACTGAGGGTGTTATCCTCCTCCTCGTCCTCGGCGGGCGGACGGGCGCGACGCTCGATGCCGTCCTCCTCGTCCTCGTCGACGGCGGCGGGCTCCTCCTCGACCTCTTCCTCTTCCTTATACGACGGACCAGCGACCGATTCGCTGATCTCGGCACTGGCTTCCTCGCCGTCCTCGGTCAGGTTCTCGGGCGCGGGTTCCTTGGAGAGCATCGCGTCAAGATCGAGGATCTCGCGCAGCTGCATCTCGCCGGCATTCAGCGCCTCGGACCATTGAATGATCGCGTGAAAGGTGATCGGGCTCTCGCACAGGCCCAGAATCATCGTGTCCCGCCCGGCCTCGATCCGCTTGGCGATGGCGATCTCGCCCTCGCGGCTGAGCAGTTCGACCGCGCCCATCTCGCGCAGGTACATCCGCACCGGATCATCGGTACGTTCGACGGTTTCCTTCTTCTTGATCAGATCGGGGCGTTCGCTGGCGGCATCGGCCTCATCGGCGTCGTCCTCGGCGGCCTTGTCGTCGGGATCGACCGAATCGTCGTCGCTTTCGACGATATTGACCCCCATTTCGGAGATCGCGGCCATGATGTCCTCGATCTGCTCGGAGGTCATCTGATCCTGCGGCAGCGCGGCATTGAGCTCGTCATAGGTGATCACCCCGCGACGCTTGGCGCGCGCGATCAGCTTCTTCACCGATGCCTCATTGAGATCGATCAGCGGCGCATCGCCGCCCTCACCCTCGCCCGCACCATCATTGCCGGAAATGTCTTCGTCCATCATTTCGCCATCTTGTTTTGGTCGCCCACCACGGCATCGTCGCCGCCGTCAGGCCCCTGTGCGCCTGCCATGTGCCTCAGGCGCGCTTCAAATTCCAGTTTTCTCTTACGCAAACGTTGCTGTTCGCCAAAAGCTCCCTCGCTCAGCTCGTTTTCAAAGCGGCGGGTCGCCTCGGCCAACGCGGCATCAATTGCCGGCCGGTCGACCAATAACGCAATCGCCTCCGCCAGATCGGCCGTCGCGCGCGCCGCATCGCAAGTGTCGCTCAGAAAGTCGAGGCCCAGCGCGGCGCCCGCCGCAATAACCGGCACAGTCAGGCCCTTGGCGGTGAATATGGGGACCATGTTGCCGCTTTCAACCCCGCCGGGCGCGTCGATCTGGTCCAGCAACACGTCGATCCGCGCATCCGCCCCCGCCGCGCGGGCCAGCGCCTCCGCGTGGCGCGCGATCTCGCCTGGCCAGCGCAGCAGCCCGGCCACCACCAGAGCGGCCAGTGCCGCCTGCATCGGGTCGGCCTCTCCGCGTTTCAAGCGTTCAGTGGTTTCGGGAAGCGGCCGGGCAGGGGGGGCGTCGCGGGCAAAGCGCCCACGTACAAAGGGCGCACGCGGCGGTGATGGCGCGCGCTGCGGAAAGGCGAAGGCGGAGAATTTCTCCAGCAGGTCGCGGCGGTACAGCGCCTGAATATCCCGATCGGCAATCACCTCGACATGCGCCAGCAGCCGCGCCTTGAGCCCCGCCTTGGCCTCGGGCGTGTTCAGCGGCAATGCGCCCCGCTCATGCTCCCACAGCGTCTCCAGCAGGCTTGAGGGGGCCGCCAGCAGGCGTTCCACCGCACCCGGCCCCTCGCGCTTGATCAAATCGTCGGGATCAAGCCCCGCCGGGAGACGCACGATGCTCAACGAATGCGCCGGGCGCAGCAGCGGCAGCGCCCGCGTCACCGCCCGCAACGCCGCGCGCTGCCCGGCGGCATCGCCATCGAAGCACAGCACCGGCGTCTCGACCAGCCGCCACGCCAGCTCCAGCTGCCGCTCGGTCAGCGCGGTGCCCAACGGCGCCACGCAATCGGCGAAGCCTGCCGCTGCCATCGCGATGACATCCATATAGCCCTCGACGACGATCAGCCGCCCGCTCTGGCGCGAGGCCGGTCCGGCGCGGTGCAGATTGTACAGCGTGCGCCCCTTGTCGAACAAAGGCGTGTCAGGCGAATTGAGATACTTGGGGGCATCGGACCTGCCCGCATCCAGAATGCGCCCGCCAAAGCCGATCACCCGCCCCCGCGCATCCTCGATCGGCAGCATCAACCGGCCCCGGAAGCGGTCATACGGCTCGCGCTCCTCCACCGCGATGCGCAGGCCCGCCTCGACCAGCATCGCCTCGGGGAACGCCGCCAAGGCAGCCTTCAACGCCTGCCGGCCCTCGGGGGCATAGCCGAAGCCGAAGCGCGCCTGGGTATGCGCATCGAAACCGCGCGTTGCCAGATAGACCCGCGCCTTCGCCCCGTCCGACCCCGCCAGATTGGCCGCAAACCACGCCTGCGCCGCCGTCATGACGTCATACAGGCTGGCGCGCTGCTCCGCCACCTGCGCCGCCGCCCGGTCCAGCGCGGGCAGCTCCATCCCTGCCTCCGCCGCCAGATCCTTCACTGCGTCGATGAATTCCATGCCGCGCTGGTCGGTCATCCAGCGGATGACATCGCCATGCGCGCCGCAGCCGAAGCAATGATAGAACCCTTTGGCGTCATTCACCGTGAAGCTGGGCGATTTTTCGTTGTGGAACGGACAGCACGCCTTGAACTCATGCCCCGCCTTGGTCAGCCGCGTCGTCCGCCCGATCACCGCCGACAGCGATGTGCGGGCGCGCAATTCGTCCAGCCATTGCGGGGTGAGAGCCATCGCGCGGTGCTAAACCAACGCCGCCTTGACCAGCGCGCTGGCCTTGCTCATGTCCAGCTGCGTTCCGTGGCGCGCCTTCAACTCAGCCATCAGCCGGCCCATGTCCTTGAGGGACGCGGCGCCAATCTCGGCCTTAATCGCGGCGATTGCGGTGGCGGTATCGGCCTCGCTCAGCTGGCTGGGCAGGAATTCCTCGATCACCGCCAGCTCGGCTTTCTCGGCATCGGCCAGCTCCTGACGGTCGCCTGCCTCGAACATGGCGATCGATTCGCGTCGCTGCTTGCCCATCTTTTGCAACACGTCGACCACCAGCACATCATCCTCGGGCACCACCGGGGCAGTGCGCAATTCGATGTCCTTGTCCTTCAGCTTGGCCAGGATCAGGCGGACAGCGGCCAAGCGCGGTTTGTCGCCCGCTTTCATCGCGGCAATCTGCGCGGCTTTGATTGATTCGCGGATCATGTGATGATTTTCCATAGGTTCTTGGCAGCGCCACGGTGCGCAGCGGGGGATAGCATTGCGCCTTAGCCCCATTCCTAGGTTGACGCAGCCCCCCCCGGGGTTTAGCCGCCGCCCCTTAGCAACATCACCGCCAAACCGACACGGAGCGCCCTATGGCCGACCCCGCCACCACGCACGCGCCTGCACCGGCTCATACCGCCCCTCCGGGCGCCACCGGAGCGTTGGTGCTGGCCGATGGCTCGGTGGCGTGGGGGCGCGGGTTTGGCGCCGCCGGGGTGGCGGTGGGCGAGGTGTGCTTCAACACCGCCATGACCGGTTATCAGGAGGTTATGACCGATCCCTCCTACGTCGGGCAGATCGTCACCTTCACCTTTCCGCATATCGGCAACGTGGGGGTCAACCCGGAGGATAACGAATCGCCCGGCGAGGGCGCGGTGGGCTGTATCGTGCGTGAGGATGTGACCGCGCCGTCCAATTTCCGCGCTGCTGGCGATTTCGGCACATGGCTGGCCGAGAAGGGCCGCGTCGGCATCGCCGGGCTGGACACGCGCGCGCTGACCCGCCGCATCCGCATGCTGGGCGCGCCCAACGCGGTGATCGCGCATGCCCCCGATGGCCAGTTCGACATTTCGGCCTTGGTCGCCCGTGCGCAGCAATGGCCGGGACTGGAGGGCATGGACCTGGCGCGCATCGTCAGCCGTGAGGGTGCAACCGACTGGCAGGGTGGGGTGTGGGCGCTGGGCAAGGGCTTCGCGCGCTCGCCGCATGACACCCGGCCGCATGTCGTGGCGGTGGATTACGGCGCCAAGGACAATATCTTCCGCAATCTGGTCCGGGCCGGGGCGCGCGTCTCGGTTGTGCCGGCGCAGACCTCGGTGGAGGCTATACTGGCGCTAAAGCCCGACGGGGTGTTCCTTTCCAACGGTCCGGGCGATCCGGCGGCCACCGGCGTCTATGCGGTGCCGGTGATCGCGGGCCTGCTGGAGCGCGACGTGCCGGTTTTCGGCATCTGCCTGGGGCATCAGATGCTGGCGCTGGCTGCCGGCGCGCGGACGGTGAAGATGCATCAGGGCCACAGGGGCGCCAACCATCCGGTCAAGCGATTGTCCGACGGCTTGGTTGAGATCACCAGCATGAACCACGGCTTTGCGGTGGACAATAGCGCGCTGCCGGAGGGGGTGGAGGAGACGCATGTCTCGCTGTTCGATGGCTCCAATTGCGGCATAGCGGTGGTGGGCAAACGCGCCTTCGGGGTGCAATACCATCCCGAGGCCAGCCCCGGCCCGATGGATAGTTTCTATCTGTTCGAGAAATTCGTGGAGATGCTGAAATGAGCCTCACCCCGCTGGAACAGGCTTCCCTGTCGTATTTTGTGGCCGGGCCGGCGGGCGATCTGGTGATCGCAACGCGCTGGTATCCCTATGGCGAGCTGATCCTGATCATCGAGGACAAATTCGCGGTGGCGACGCGCAAATTCGGTCTGAAGGCCAAGGGCACCGCCAAAGTCGCGGGCACCGCCTTCCTCGACGCGATGATCGCGGCGGGTGCCTGGGAGACCAAGCAGAACGACTTCGGCGGCGCGATGCATCAGTTTCAGATGGATGTGTATCGCAAGGCGCTGGCTGAGATGCGGGCGGAGGATGCGCTGGCGGTTGAGGCGGCGGCCGGGGGCGAGGGGTTTTGGGCTGAGAAGTTTGGGGCTTTGGCTGCATGACTTCGCTCGACGCCCGCGCTCTCGCAAAGTCCCGGCCACGGTGGGCAGGGGTCGGCGGCATCGCTATGCGAGCGCTGGCTACCGCAGCAATTCCGGGATTCGGCTCGGCGGCGGGGATCGCCAAGCCCATCAAGCATCGCCGGGTGGAACTGACCCAGACCGATCTGGATCACATCACCGCCAAGTGCCATGTGCCGATGGGTTTTCAGACCCTTCGCGGTAACTCGGCCGGACTATCGCCGTCAGCGTGGCCGCAAGGCGCCGTCCCGTCGAAGACCCAGGATACTCAGCTCACCTGCGGTTTCAACAGCTTGCGCGATAGTGGCGTGTCAAGCTTCAGCTTCATCGGTAACGCCGCCAGCCCGAACGAAAGCAAATAATGCCCAAACGCACTGACATCTCCTCGATCCTCGTCATTGGCGCTGGCCCGATCATCATCGGCCAGGCCTGTGAGTTCGATTATTCCGGCACGCAGGCGATCAAGGCCCTGCGCGAGGAAGGCTATCGCGTCATTCTGGTCAATTCCAACCCGGCCACGATCATGACCGACCCGGATATGGCCGACGCGACCTATATCGAGCCGATCACCCCCGAGATCGTGGCGCGGATCATCGAGGCCGAGCGCCCCGACGCGGTGCTGCCGACGATGGGCGGGCAGACCGCGCTCAACACCGCGCTGGCTTTGTTCAACGACGGGACGCTGGCGAAATACGGCTGCATTATGATCGGCGCCGATGCCGAGGCGATCGACAAGGCCGAGGACCGGATGAAATTCCGCGACGCCATGACCAAGATCGGCCTCGAATCCGCCCGCTCCGGCATTGCGCATTCGGTGGAGGAAGCGTTCGCCGTGCTGGAGCGGACCGGGCTCCCCTCGATCATCCGGCCCAGCTTTACATTGGGCGGCACGGGCGGCGGCGTCGCCTATAACAAGGCCGAGTTCGAAAAGATCGTGCGCAGCGGCATCGACGCCTCGCCGACCAATGAGGTGCTGATCGAGGAATCGCTGCTCGGCTGGAAAGAATACGAGATGGAGGTGGTGCGCGACCGCGCCGATAACGCCATCATAATCTGCTCGATCGAAAACGTCGACCCGATGGGCGTGCACACCGGCGATTCGATCACCGTGGCGCCCGCCCTGACGCTGACCGACAAGGAATACCAGATCATGCGCTCGGCGAGCATCGCTTGCCTGCGCGAAATCGGTGTTGAAACAGGTGGTTCAAACGTACAGTTCGCAGTCAACCCGAAGGATGGCCGCCTGATCGTCATCGAGATGAACCCGCGGGTCTCGCGCTCCTCGGCACTGGCATCAAAGGCCACCGGCTTCCCGATCGCGCGCGTCGCGGCCAAGCTGGCGGTCGGCTACACGCTGGACGAGATCAGCAATGAGATCACCGGCGCCACCCCGGCCAGTTTCGAGCCGACGATAGATTACGTCGTCACCAAGATCCCCAGATTTGCCTTCGAGAAGTTCAAGGGCGCCGAGCCGCTGCTCTCCACCGCGATGAAATCGGTGGGCGAGGTGATGGCCATAGGGCGCAATTTCAAGGAATCGATGCAGAAGGCGTTGCGCGGCCTCGAAACCGGGCTGGACGGCTTCAATTGCGTCGCCGAGCTGGCCGGCGCCACCCGCGACGAGATGACTGCCGCCCTGTCGCGCGCCACGCCCGACCGGCTGCTGGTGGTGGCGCAGGCATTTCGCGAGGGCTTCACCCCCGCCGAGGTCAATGCGATAACCCATTACGACCCGTGGTTCCTGACGCAGATCGCGGAGATCGTGGCCGAAGAGGCGCGGATCGCTGCCGAGGGCCTGCCGGGCGATGCGGCGGGGTTGCGGCGGCTGAAGGCGATGGGCTTTTCGGACAAGTGCCTCGCGCGGCTGGCGGTGGACTCGGTGGGCCTCGCCGGTGGTCGCGGGCGTGCGGGGGCAGTGCGCTCTGGCCTGCTGCACGATGCGGTCAAGGCGATGGCCGGCGCCACCACCGAGGACGAAGTGCGCGCCTTGCGCCACCGCTTGGGCGTGGTCCCGGTGTTCAAGCGGATCGACAGTTGCGCCGCCGAATTCCTCGCGGTGACGCCGTATATGTATTCGACCTATGAAGGCGGCTTGTTCGGCGCGCCCGAATGCGAAGCCGAGCCCTCCGCGCGGCGAAAAATCGTCATCCTCGGCGGCGGCCCCAACCGCATCGGTCAGGGGATCGAGTTCGATTATTGCTGTGTCCACGCCTGCTTCGCCTTGGCAGAGGCCGGCTATGAAACCATTATGATCAACTGCAACCCGGAGACGGTGAGCACCGATTACGACACCTCGGATCGGCTGTATTTTGAGCCTTTGACCGCCGAGGACGTGCTGGAAATCCTGCGCGTCGAGCAGTCGAAGGGCGAGCTGGTCGGGGTGATCGTGCAATTTGGCGGGCAGACCCCGCTCAAACTGGCGCAGGCGCTGGAGGATGCGGGCATCCCGATCCTCGGCACCTCGCCCGACGCCATCGACCTTGCCGAGGATCGCGAGCGATTCTCGGCGCTGGTCGAGAAGCTGGGCCTGCGCCAACCGGCCGGCGGCATCGCACGCAGCCGCGACGAGGCGGTGGCGGTCGCGCTCCGCATCGGCTTCCCGGTGCTGATCCGGCCGTCCTATGTCCTGGGCGGCCGCGCGATGGAGATCGTGGACAGCGTCGCGCAGCTCGACGATTACATCGCCACCGCCGTTCAGGTTTCGGGCAACTCGCCAGTGCTGATCGACCAATATCTGCGCGATGCGATCGAATGCGATGTCGATGCCCTGTGTGATGGCACCCGCGTCGTGGTTGCGGGGGTGATGCAGCATATCGAGGAGGCCGGCATCCATTCGGGCGATTCGGCTTGCTCATTGCCGCCCTACAACCTGCCCGCCACCACCATCGCCGAGATGGAGCGCCAGGCCGAGAAGCTGGCCATGGCACTGGGCGTTGTCGGCCTGATGAACATCCAGTTCGCGGTGAAGGAGGAGGCGGGGTCGCAGGTCGTGTACCTCATCGAGGTCAACCCGCGCGCGAGCCGCACCGTGCCCTTCGTAGCCAAGGCAATCGGCCAGCCGGTGGCCAAGATCGCGGCTCGGGTGATGGCCGGCGAGCAGCTCGGCGCGTTTCCACCGTTCAAGCGCGACCTGCCGTATATGGCGGTCAAGGAGGCGGTGTTCCCCTTCGCGCGCTTCCCCGGTGTCGACCCGGTGCTCAGCCCCGAGATGAAATCTACCGGCGAGGTCATGGGCCTCGATACCGATTTCGCCACTGCCTTTGCCAAGGCGCAGCTGGGCGCCGGCGTGGTGTTGCCGCAAGGCGGGATCGTGTTCATCTCGGTCAAGGATAGCGACAAGCCGGTGGTTCTGCCCGCCGCGCGGCAGCTGGTGGCGATGGGTTTCCGCCTGATCGCGACTGGCGGCACCCAGAAATATCTGGAGGCGGCCGGCGTCGCAGTCGAGCTGGTCAACAAGGTGGCCGAGGGGCGCCCGCATATCGTCGACCGCATCGTCGACGGCGATCTGGCTCTGATCATCAACACCACCGAGGGCTGGCAGAGCCTCAAGGATTCGCAATCGATCCGCGGCTCGGCGCTGCATGCGCGGGTGCCGTATTACACCACTGCAGCGGCCAGCGTGGCGGCGGCGCAGGCGATTGCGTCGCTGCGTGCCAGAAACCTTGAAGTGCGGCCGTTACAGGCCTATTACAGCTGACGTTTTGCGCCCATCCACACAGTCGCGGTTGGCCTGACCCGGTTCCTGATGGCGCCGGTTGTGGTTGACTCACTGTTGAAAAGGCGCTGTTTTCCTAGCGTTGCCGATGACACGGCGGAGGATTTTGGCATAATGTCGAGTGTTGAGAAACTGCCGATGCTGGCGGAAGGCTATGAGCGGCTGGTTAGCGATCTGCGTGCGCTGCGCGAGGAACGCCCGCGCATTGTCGAGGCGATCGAGGAAGCGCGCGCGCATGGCGACCTGTCGGAAAATGCCGAATATCACGCCGCGAAGGAGCGTCAGGGCCAGGTCGAGGCGACCATCGGCGACCTTGAGGACAAGGTCGGCCGCGCCCAGATCATCGACCCCACCACCCTGTCGGGCGACCGGGTGGTGTTCGGCGCTACGGTCAGCCTGCTGGATGATGCCGACAAGCCGGTCCGTTATCAGATTGTCGGCCCGACCGAAGCCGATGCCCGCGTCGGGCGAATCAGCTACAACTCCCCGCTGGGCAAAGCGCTGATCGGCCGCCGCGTCGAGGATGAGATCGAGGTGACGGTGCCGGCCGGCGACAGGTCTTATGTTGTCGAAAAGATCGAATTCATCTGATTGTGGGCATGCACTGATGAAAAAGGCCCGCGATCATGGGGACTTTTTCTTGCGCTTCGGCTTGTCGGGCTCCAGCAGGCGGTGGAGATGGACCACCACATAGCGCATCTCGGCATCATCGACGGTCCGCTGGGCATTAGCACGCCATGCCTCGGTCGCAGAGGCCGCGTCGGGAAAAATGCCTACGATATTGATCTGCGACAGATCAATGAAATCCAGACCCTGCGGATCGCGCACGCGCCCGCCCATAACCAGATGAAGCTTCTGCATTATCGTGATACCCCCAGGATCGCCACCGCGATACCATAGGGGCGGCGTCTCACCGCGACAAGGCTCAGCGGCGTATCAAACCGGCCAAAAACGTCACCAAATCGGCGGTTTTTGCCGAAATTGCCGCGCCGCTATCCTTGGCGCGGGCCGAAGTGGCCTCGGCAATGCGCCCGGCGCCCTCCCGCGCGGAAGCGGAGACCTTGCCATATTGGTCGCTGACCAGGTCCGCGCCATCGCGCGCGACAGCCGTGGTGCGGTCCGCCGCGCTGGCGGCAAAGGCCATGCCGATCTCAGTCGCGATCGCCGCTAGCGCCGATGTGCGCTTGGAAACCTTGCGCTTGGCGGCGGCCGGGATCAGCGCACCCGCCGCGACGCCCAACGCCAACCCGCCGACGATCAGCAATGCCGCATAAGGCCGGGCGGGCGAAGCGGGCACGGCGGCGGCTTTGACGCCTTTCTTGGCGGCTGGTTTGACGGTCGCTTTGGTGGGCTTGGCTTCGGTGGTTTCGGCGGTCACTGCGCGTTCCTCATGCTTGTATCGTAATGGCGTGATAACGCTTCAGGCCGATTTCCGTGCCCGCAGCGCGGAAATTACCCGCTCGCTGCCCTTGTTCCATAATTTCACTGCCCCCGCCGCCACCGGCCGCCGCGCGAACCACAGCGCCAGAAGCGTCGCCGCGCCGGCAATCACGCCGCGATTGTCCGAGGCGACCTCGATTGCCTGCACTGCAACGTCACGCGCGCGATACGTCAATTCCTGGCGCACCCGTGCGGCCAGCTTGGCGGGCGCGGCATCGGCTTTCACCTCGGCAAGACTGGCGCCGAATTTGATCCGGGCGGCATCGCGCAAGGCCCGTTTTGCTGCCAGTGCGCGTTCGGAAGCGGAGGGGCGGGGTGCTACCATCGGTCAGCCACCATGGCTCAGCCCTCGTCCTTGAACAGCGCGTTCAATCGCCGCCAGCCGGCATAGGCCGTCAACGCGGTGAGCACCGTCGCCAGCAGCAACCCGCCAACCACCGCGCCCATCGCGCCCCACGCACCCAGCACAGGCGCAAGCGCCAGCAACAACCCCACCGTCAGCGCCAGCAAGGCAAACCAGGCCAGCACCAGCGCCAGCGCGCCAAACCCGGCAATCTTGCCCAGATAAGCGCCTGCTAACCCGGCGCGTGCCTTTTGAAACGCGATCTCGCTGGTCGCCATCACCCGTGCATCGGCGATCAGTCCCGCCAGTTCGTCGCGCAGGCTCTCGGTTCCGCCAGAGGTGACATCATCGTCCGTCATCGCAATTCAGCGCCTCACCGCCCGTGGTGGAGCGTCAATCATCGCTGCTTCTGAACAATCGCGCGATCATGAAGCCGGCAACGGCGGCGAGGCCGATTGCCAGGCCGGGGCTGGTCCGCACGAATTCACGTGCATCCTCGCCCAGCTCGCCCAGTTCCTTGGCGTCGATCTTCGCGGCGGTTTCCTGGATCTGTCGCGACGCGGTGCGGGCATAATCGCCGTATTTGCTGCCCAGCCGATCGTCGATCACACCGGCATTGTCGGCCACGATCTTGCCGAGACCGGTCAGCGCATCGCTGGCGCGGGTCTTGCCGTCATTGGCCATGGCGGTGGCGCGCGCCCGGCCGTCACTAGCCAGCGCGGTGGCACGTTCGCGTGCCTGCTCGGTCAGCGCCTTGGCTTCGTTCATCAGGTCGGACTGCTTTGCGGAGATCTGCTCACGATAGGCATCGCCGCGTGCCTGCATATCCTTACCGAACGCCTGCGCCCCGGCGCGCGCCTCGTCCAGCGCCTTGGCAAAGCGGGCCTTGGTCTGCTCGGCGGCGGGCTTGGCGGCGGCTTTGGCTGCGGTTTTTACGCGCGGCTTGGCGGATTTGGCGGGTTTGGACCCAGCGGCAGCCACCGTCCTGGGTTTGCGGGTTTTGCGCGCCGGCTTGATCAGCAGCGCTTCGTTATCTGGAGTGTCGGCCATGGTATTGCCTTTCTGTATCAATCACGGGGTCGCGGCGAATCGATCTATCCTCTTGGCTGCCCCGTACCATGCTGCAATGCATCTTGCCTGCCAAGGTTCCCCTGTTAAGGGATGCACCGTCGCTGCCGCATCGGAGATGAACCCGCCATGACCGCTATCATAGACCTGCACGCTCGCGAAATTCTCGACAGCCGGGGCAATCCCACGGTCGAGGTGGAGGTGTTGCTGGACGATGGCAGCTTTGGCCGCGCTGCCGTGCCATCGGGCGCCAGCACCGGCGCGCATGAGGCGGTGGAGCTGCGCGATGGCGACAAGGCGCGCTACCTGGGCAAGGGCGTGCTGAAGGCGGTGGGCGCGGTAAATGGTGAGATTCGCGACGAATTGCTCGGCTACGATGCCGAGGATCAGCGCGATTTGGATGCCGCCATGATCGCGCTGGACGGCACGGCGAACAAGGCGCGGCTGGGTGCCAATGCGATCCTGGGGGTCAGCCTCGCGGCGGCAAAAGCGGCGGCGGATGCGCGGGGCCTGCCGCTATATTCCTATGTCGGCGGGGTGGCGGCGCATGTGCTGCCGGTGCCGATGATGAATATCATCAACGGCGGCGAACATGCCGACAATCCCATCGATTTTCAGGAATTCATGGTCGTGCCGATGGGTGCGCCCAGCTTGGCGGAAGCGGTGCGCTGGGGCTCCGAGATTTTCCATACGCTGAAAAAAGGCCTGTCCGACAAGGGCTTGGCGACTGCGGTCGGCGATGAGGGCGGCTTTGCCCCCAACCTCGCCAGCACCCGCGCCGCGCTGGATTTCATCATGGAATCGGTCGAAAAGGCCGGGTTCAAGCCGGGCGTCGATGTCGGCCTCGCGCTCGATTGCGCCGCGACCGAGTTCTTTCGCGGCGGCAAATATGAGATCAGCGGCGAGGGCCTGAGCCTCAGCCCGTACCAGATGGCCGATTACCTCGCCGATCTCGCCGCCGCCTATCCCATCGTCTCGATCGAGGATGGCATGGGCGAGGATGATTTCGAGGGTTGGAAGGCGCTAACCGACAAGATCGGCCACTCCTGCCAATTGGTCGGTGACGATCTGTTCGTCACCAATCCGTTGCGGCTGACGATGGGGATCGGCAAGGGATTGGCCAATTCTCTGCTGGTAAAAGTCAACCAGATCGGTACGTTGACTGAGACTCTTGAGGCAGTTTCGATTGCTCAGCGTGCCGGCTACACCGCCGTGATGAGCCACCGTTCAGGCGAGACCGAGGACGCGACCATCGCCGATCTGGCCGTCGCGACCAATTGCGGGCAGATCAAGACCGGCAGCCTCGCCCGGTCGGACCGGCTGGCCAAATACAATCAGCTGATTCGCATCGAGGAAGAGCTCGGCGCGGCGGCGGTCTATGCCGGGGCGGGGGTGTTCCGGCGGGCAAAAGCCTAATTAACCGGGCGGCGGCGCGCGCAGCAGGGTGATTCGCGCTTTCCCGACCTTACGCATGGCATCGACGGCCAGACTGCGCAATTTTGGCTCCTCTTCGGCGTGGGTTTCCAGGCTGATCCAGGTGGCGGGGCCGATCCAGCCGAGCCGCATCAGCCTCTCCAGCGCCACCGCGCCCGCGCCGCTGCCATACGGCGGGTCGAGCATGATCAGGTCGAACGGAGCCTTCGCCGCCGCCAGCGTCAGTACCGATCCGGCGCGGACATCGCAGGCCGGGGCGCAACGCAACGCGGCAATATTGGCGCGGATGGCGCGGATCGCCGCCGCATCGGTCTCGGCAAACAGGCTATGCGCCGCACCGCGCGACAAAGCCTCCAGTCCCAGCGCGCCCGATCCCGCGAATAGATCGGCGACGCGCAGCTCCTCAAAGCTGCCCAGCCGGCTGACCAGCATCGAAAACAGCGTCTCCCGCGTGCGGTCGGCGGTGGGTCGCGTTGCATCGCCCACTGGCGCGTGCATCTTGCGCCCGCGCCATTCCCCGGCGATGATTCTCATGGCTTGCCCGTAGTTCGCGTGGGTATCTTCAGGCTCTTTCTAAAGCGTTCCACCTCGACCTGGCGGATCTCGATAGCCGCCCCGCGCGGCAAATCGGCCAACTCGAACGGGCCGTAAACCGTGCGCAGCAGCCGACTGACCTGTAACCCCAAAAAATCGAGCACTCGGCGCACTTCGCGGTTCTTGCCCTCGGTCAGGGTCAGTTCGATCCACTGATTTCGCCCGGTCCGCCGCTCCATATTGGCGTTGATCGGGCCGTAATTCATGCCCTCGATGGTGACGCCCTGCATCAATTCCTCCAGCTTGGCCTGGCTGACCTCGCCATAGGTGCGTGCGCGATAGGTGCGGGGCACCAGGCTGGAGGGCAGCTCCATCGCGCGTTTCAGCTCGCCATCATTGGTCATCATCAGCAGCCCCTCGGTGCTGAGATCGAGCCGCCCGACCGGGATCATCCGGGGCGTTCCGGCCGGCAGAGCATTGCGCAAAGCGGTGTAGATGGTGGGCCGCCCGGCGGGATCCCGCTCGGCGGTGATCAGCCCCGATGGCTTGTGGAACGCGAACAGCCGTGCGGGCGCCGCTGCCGCCACGGCCACATCATCGACGGTAATCCCGCGTAAAGTGGTCAGCACCGTGGCCGGGGTGGTGATCAGATCGTCGCCGAGCTTGACGCGGCCGTCGGCGATCATCCGCTCGACCTCGCGGCGGCTGGCGATGCCGGCGCGGGCGAGCAGCTTGGCGATGCGTTCGCCCTCACGCGGCATTTCGCCTTCACGCGGCGGTGCTTTGGCGGCGGCGGGGGCCTTGGCCGGGCGCGACCATGCTGGGCGGTCGCCAGAGGGTGCGCGGTCGGAGCGCGGTCCGGCGGAATGGGGACGGCCTGGGCCGCGAGGTGGGGGGGGTGCCATGGCGCGGCCTTACAGACGCGGGGGCCTGCCGTCAAAAGTGCCGGAACAGCAAATCCGCGACTAGTGGTCCGATTCCGACATTTGCATCCCTTTCGGCAAGGGCAGAAGCAAATGTTTGACGTTCGAAAGCACCCTTTGCCGCAAGCGGGACTCGAATGTCAAAATCAATCCACTAGCAAACCCGGCAGGCTGGCATCCGGGCTGGCGCCGCCGGGTTTCGCGGCTAAGGTAATCGGGCAGCAGCGGGGGACGAACACATCATGACCAGCCAACCAAGCCCCCAACCCAACGCCAGACCACGCGGCTTCGCGCTGCTGCGCGCCGGCCTCGCCAACCGCAAATCTGCGGTGATGCTGGGTTTCGGGTTTTCGTCGGGGCTGCCATTTGCGCTGCTGATCGGCACGTTGAATGCGTGGCTGGGCGAAGTCGGGGTCAAGCTGGCGACGATTGGCGTGCTGTCGTGGATCGGGCTGTCCTATTCGTTCAAATTCCTGTGGTCGCCGCTGGTAGACCGGGTGCGGCTGCCGTGTCTGGAGCGGTTGGGGCGGCGGCGCAGCTGGATTCTGCTGTGTCAGGGCGTGCTGGTGGCGGGTTTCGCGAGCCTGTCGCAGACCGATCCCAGGTCGGCCATCGGGGCGTTTGCGCTCATCGCCTTTGCCGCCGCCTTTGCCTCGGCGACGCAGGATATCGCCATCGATGCCTGGCGGATCGATGTGGCGGACGAGGGCGCGCCCCTCGACCTGCTCTCGGCGCTGAATCAGTTTGGATACCGCACCGCGTCGATTGTCGGCGGCGCGGTGGCGCTGGTGATGGCGGCGCGGATGCCGTGGAGCGGGGTGTTTCTGGTGATGGCGGGGCTGATGGCGCTGGCCATGCTGGTCACGTTCAATGCGCCCGATACGCCGCGCGCCGATTTGCAGAGTCTGCATACCGATCTGGGCGCAGCAGGTGAGGTTGCTGCGCCGGCGCGCGCTGCGCTGTTGTTTGTGGTGCTGGCCAGCTGGATCTGGGCGTTGATTACCGTAGGCAGCTTTATGGTGCGGATGCTGGCGCCGGTGCGGGCCGGGGGCAAGCTGCCCTCGGTGGCGGATTTCACACGCGGGCAGGGCCCTTTGATCATCATCGCGACGGTGGTGGTGCCGCTGGCCGCCGCGGCGCTGGCCAATGCGCTGAAGACGCGGGCCCGCGCGGTGTCACTGCTGCCGGAGGGGGTGCCGCATGGGCTTCGTGCCGCCGCCAACCACACCTATGCCGCACTGATCGCGCCGCTGGCCGAGCTGGCCGGGCGGCTGGGCTGGGGGGTGATCACATTGATCGGGTTTATCCTGAGCTATGCGCTGGTGTATAATATCTGGGCCAGCTTTGCCTTCCCGTTTTACCTCGACACGCTGCATTACACCAAGGATGAGGTGGCGTTTGCCTCCAAGGTGTTCGGGATTGTGATGACGATGCTGGGCATCGCGCTGGCCGGGTATCTGTTCGCCAAGATCGGCCGATTTCCGACGGTGCTGCTGGGTGCGGTGCTGCCGCCGCTGGGTAACCTCGTATACGCCGATCTGGCCGAGGGGGGTGTGCGGATCGATTGGTTCGCGCATCTGCTGCGGCTCGATGCGCTGGCGCAGATACTGGGCTCGAACGAGCGGATGGTTCGGCTGTTGCTGGCGATCTGTTACGAGAATGTGTCGGTGGGATTGGCGCTGACCGCCTTCGTGGCGTACCTGTCGGGCGTGGTCAGCAAGCGTTACACCGCGATCCAATACGCGCTGTTGGGCTCGCTGACCTCGCTGGTGGGCACGTTGGGGCGGGGCGTAGTGGGCGAGGCGTTCGGCACCTATGGCTATGCCCCGGTGTTCCGCTGGACCGCGCTGGCGGGGCTGGTTTCGGTGGTGTTCGTCGGGCTGGAATGGATGCGGGTTGCGCGGGTCAGTCGGGCAGTTCCCGGTTGAGCCTGAGCACCTCTCCCGCGAGGTAGAGCGAGCCGGCGATCAGCACATCGCCCTCGGCGGGCAGCGTGGCGAGCGCGGTTGGGACATCGGGGAAGCCCTTGGGCGCAAGCTGGCAATGCGGCGCGAAAGCCTCAGCCGGGTGCGCTGCATGGCCCGGCGCGGGCACCACCGAAACGCTGGCGATCTGGCCCGTCAACCGCCCAAGGATTGCCCCCGGATCCTTGCTGTCCAGCATGCCGATGATCAGGTGCATCTGCGATTGCCCGGCAAAATGTCGCGCGATGGCGGCTCCCGCGTCGGGGTTATGCCCGCCATCCAGCCACACTGCTCGCGCGCCCGCCAGATCGGTCAGCGGGCCCGGCCCCAAAAGCTGCAACCGCGCGGGCCAGCGCGCCGCGACAATTCCCCCGGCCATCGCTTCGGGCGGCACGCTAACCGCGCGCTGATGCCGCAGCATCGCTACCGCCAGCGCGGCATTATCCGCCTGATGCGCACCGGGCATCGTTGGCAGCGGCAGGGTCAACGCGCCATCGCGGTCGCGGTAGGCGATATGCGCGCCCACCTCTGCATGCCAGTCGAGGCCCCGGATTGCGGGCCGCGCGCCCACGCGCATCGCGACCTCGATGACCACCTTGGTGACGTCATCGCGGTAAGCCTGCGTCACCATTGGCACGCCGGGGCGCGCAATCCCGGCCTTTTCGAACGCAATGCGAACCAACGGATCGGCCGGCGTGCCCTCCTCGGGCCGCAGCAGGAAGAACTCATGGTCGATGCCCAGCGTAGCGATCCCGCAGGCAACCGGCTGTTCCATCACATTGGTCGCGTCAAGCCGCCCGCCAAGCCCGACCTCGATCACGCAGACATCGGCCGGGATGCGCGCGAACGCGAGGAAGGTCGCCGCCGCCGTCACCTCGAAGAAGCTGGCGTCCAGCCCCGCGCCGGCATCCAGCACTTCGGCCAAAAGCGACGCCAACAACGCGTCATCGATCAGCCGCCCGGCGACCCTGATACGCTCATTATAGCGGACAAGATGCGGGCTGGTCGCGGCATGGACGCGCAAGCCAGCCGCCTCCAGCATCGCGCGCAGGAACGCGCAGGTCGAGCCTTTGCCATTGGTCCCGGCAACATGGAACACCGGCGGCAAGCTAAGCTGCGGATCGCCCAGCCGGGTCAGCAGCGCGCGGATCGTCTCCAGCCCGAACCGTCCCTGCGGCAAGGTCAGCGCGCCCAGCCGGTCCAGCTGTGCCTGCACCGCCGGATCGTCGGACGTGGCGAAATCGGGCAAGGGAGCCGGCGTCAGGCCGCCCGCGCCGGGACGAGATAATCGAGCAATGTCGCCAGCCGGTCGCGCAATTCGCTACGCGACACCACCATATCGACCATGCCATGCGCGTGCAGATATTCGGCGCGCTGGAACCCCTCGGGCAGTTTCTCACGGATCGTGTCCTGGATCACCCGCTGGCCGGCAAAGCCGATCAGGGCCCCCGGCTCGGCAATATGGACATCGCCCAGCATCGCATAGCTGGCCGTGACGCCGCCGGTGGTCGGATCGGTCAGTACCACGATATAGGGCAGCCCCGCCGCCGCCAGCCGCCGCACGGCCACCGTGGTTTTGGGCATCTGCATCAGGCTGAGAATGCCCTCCTGCATCCGCGCGCCCCCCGCCGCGGTGACCACGATATAGGCGCAGCGCTGTTTGATCGCATGCTCGGCCCCGGCGACGAAGGCCGCGCCGACGGCCATGCCCATCGATCCGCCCATGAACGAAAAATCCTGCACGCCCAGCACGACGCGCCGGCCTTCGATCGCGCCTGCCGCATTGGTCAGCGCGTCGCCCATCGGCCGCGTGGCCGGGTTGCCGGCGCGGGCAGCCTTGATCCGCTCGGCATAGCGTTTGGAATCGCGGAATTTGAGCGGGTCCTCGCGGACCTTAGGTGCCGGCAGCACCTCGAAACCGGGATCGAGCAATTGCCCGATGCGCACATCCGCGCCGATCCGGCCATGATGCTCACAGCGCGGGCAGACCGACAGATTGGCCTCATATTCGGCGGTGAACAGCATTTCGCTGCACGCCGGGCATTTGGTCCACAGGTTATCGGGTGCCTCGCGTTTCTTGACGAAGGGCAGTGAGGCACGGACCTTGTCGAGCCAGCTCATACGGTAACCTTTCGCGCGGAATGAACCGCGGCGCAGAGCGCGGCGGTGGCCTCGCGCAGCGCGGCGGGGGCGCCCGCGCCATGTTCGGCGACCAGTTCGACCAGCGCCGAGCCCACTACGACGCCATCGGCATGCAGCGCGATGGCGGCGGCCTGCGCGGGGGTGCGCACGCCGAAACCGACCGCGACAGGCAGCGCCGTGGCAGCTTTCAACCGGGCCACGGCATCGGCGATGGCGGCGGTTTGCGCCTGCTGCTTGCCGGTGATGCCTGCCACCGAGACGTAATAGACGAAGCCCGAGGAGCCCTCCAGAATGGCCGGCAATCGCGTCGCGTCGCTGGTCGGCGTGGCCAGGCGGATCAGCGACACCCCGGCGGCGCGCAGGGCCGGGCCCAGCGCATCGTCCTCCTCGGGCGGGATATCGACGCAGATCACGCCATCCACCCCGGCCTTTTGGCACGCGTCCGCGAACCACTCCGGCCCGCGCGTGGTCATCGGGTTGGCATAGCCCATCAGGACCAGCGGCGTTTGCGCGTGACGGGCGCGGAAACCGGCGGCGAGGGCGAAGATGTCCGCAGTGGTGGTGCCGGCGGCAAGACTGCGGATGTTTGCCTGCTGTATCGCTGGGCCATCGGCCATCGGATCGGTGAACGGCATGCCCAGCTCGATGACATCGGCACCCCCGGCAACCAACGCGTCAAGATTGGCGGCGGTGTCGCCATCGCCGGCGGTGATGAAACAGACGAGCGCGGCGCGTTTCTGCACGCGGCAGGCGGCGAAGGTGGAGGGGAGGCGTGTCATATAATCATTCAAATTTTTGATGACTCTGAATCAAGGTGCAGCTTGGGTCATTTTCTTCCTCATTCAAATTTTTGAGGCCATAAGCGCTCTTGACCGCCTTCCCGATACGTTGATTCGTTTTGTCCCGACCATTTTTCTCAACACACAACAGATATTCCTGCATCAATTCACGATTATTTTGAATTTCGAGAAAAACGAGATTTGTAATCCGTTTATTGATTCGCTCGATGGCTTTCCCAGCAATTTTATCCGCTTCCATTAGTCTTCCTTTCGTTTTCGTCTCAGTACTCAAATCTCCACCCCCAACGCATCGGCCACGGTGAAAATATCCTTGTCGCCCCGCCCGCACAAATTGGCCAAAATGATCTGGTCCTTGTCCATCGTCGGCGCCAATTTTGCCACCGCCGCGATCGCATGCGCCGGTTCCAGCGCGGGGATGATCCCCTCCAGGCGGCACAGCAGCTCAAACCCGGCCAGCGCCTCCACATCGGTCACCGAGGTGTAATCCACCCGGCCAATTTCCTTCAGCCACGCATGCTCGGGGCCGATGCCGGGGTAATCCAGCCCGGCGGAGATCGAATGCGCCTCGGTGATCTGGCCGTCGGCGTCTTGTAGCAAGAAGGTCTTGTTGCCATGCAGAATGCCCGGCCGTCCGCCCGCCAGCGATGCCGCATGGGCCTTGTCCAGCCCATGCCCTGCCGCCTCGACCCCCAGCATCTTGACCGAGGGGTCATCGAGGAACGGATGGAACAGCCCGATCGCGTTCGACCCCCCGCCGATCGCCGCGACCAGCACATCGGGCAGGCGCCCGATCCGGCTCAGCATCTGCGCCCGCGCCTCACGCCCGATAACGCTTTGAAAATCGCGGACCAATTCGGGGTAGGGATGCGGGCCGGCGGCGGTGCCGATGATGTAGAATGTGTCATGCACATTGGCCACCCAATCGCGCAAAGCCTCATTCATCGCGTCTTTCAGCGTCGCAGCGCCGCTGGTGACCGGCACCACCTCGGCGCCGAGCAGCTTCATGCGGAACACGTTGGGCGCCTGCCGCGCCACGTCCGTCGCACCCATGAAGATCACGCAGGGCAGGCCGAACCGCGCGCAGACCGTGGCCGTGGCGACGCCGTGCTGGCCCGCGCCGGTCTCGGCGATGATGCGGGTCTTGCCCATGCGCATCGCCAGCAGGATCTGGCCGACGCAATTGTTGATCTTGTGCGCGCCGGTGTGGTTGAGTTCGTCGCGCTTGAACCAGACCTGCGCGCCCCTCCCCGCGGGAGCGCTTTTGCGAAGCTCCTCGGTCAGGCGCGGCGCGAAATACAGCGGGCTGGGGCGGCCGACATAATGCTCCAGCAAGTCGTCGAACTCCGCCGTGAACGCCGGGTCTGCCTTGGCGCGCCGATATTCCGCCTCCAGCTCCAGCACCAGCGGCATCAGCGTTTCGGCGACATAGCGCCCGCCGAACTGGCCGAAATGGCCGCGCTCATCGGGCTGGTTGCGATAGGAGTTGGCAGTGGCCGGAGTGTCAGACATGCCGCGCCGCTTTGCAGAAGGCGGCAATCTTGTCCACATCCTTGACGCCGGGCGTCGATTCCACCCCCGACGAGGTATCGACCAAAGGCGCCCCGGTCCGACCGACGGCGTCCGCCACATTGCCTGCGTTCAACCCGCCCGCCAGGCCCCATGCAGCGCCCTTCCAGCCTGCCAGCAGGTCCCAGTCGAACACCAGACCCATCCCGCCGGGCAGCGTGCCGGGCGGGGTCCTGGCGTCGAACAGCACGAGGTCGGCGGCGGCCTTGTACGCCTCTGCGCCCGCCACATCGCCTGCCGAGGCCACCGGCAACGCCTTCCACACCGGCAGGCCAAACCGCGCCCGCAAAACGCCGCAGCGATCGGGGCTCTCGCCGCCATGCAATTGCAACACATCGAGCCGCGCCGCCGCCACCGTCTCGGCGATCAGCGCATCGCCGGCATCGACGAACAGCCCGACCAGCCTGATCCGCCCCGCCGCCCGCTCTGCCAAAACCGCCGCCTCAGCCGGGCTGACCGCGCGGGGCGAGCGCGGAAAGAACACAAAGCCGACGTAATCGGCGCGCGCAGCAATGGCGGCATCCAGCGCCGCCGCGCGGTTTATACCGCATATCTTGATCATCGCCATGGCGCCCGGCCTATACGCCTAACCGCCCCAGTGGCAATCTCCGTGGCAATCGCCAGATGCGCCGCGCGTCAGGGGGCCAGCTCGAACTGCACGGTAACGCTGGCGTCGAGCGACAGCTCGCCCGCTTCAACCTGCGTGGCGGCCTTGGCGGCGGCCATCATCACACGGGGCATCATCATCGGCTGGGGCGCGTAGCCGCCGCTTTCCGCGATCGACAGGATCCGCGTCACATGCAGCCCGGCGGCCCGCGCATACAGGTCCGCCCGCGCCCGCGCCGCCGCCATCGCCGCCAAGCGCGCCTGATCCTGCGCCGCCTCGGGGTGATCGAGGCCGAAGTTCGGCCCGCTCACCTCATTGGCCCCCGCCATCACCAGCGTATCGAGCAGCCGGCCGATATCGGCCAGATGCCGTTCGCGGATGGTCAGCGTATTGTTCGCCTGATAGCCGGTAAGCGTCTGCCGGCTATAGCTGCCATCGGGCAATTGCCGCTGGGGCGCGTATTGCGGGCTGAGCGAGAGGTTGCTGGTCTGGATATCGCGATCCGCGATGCCGGCGCTCTTCAGGGCGGCTATCACCTGCGCCATCGCCTCGGCATTGGCGGCCATCGCCGCGCCGGCGGTCTTGGCGTTGGTTTGCACCCCGGCGGAATAGGTCGCGAGATCGGGGGTCGCGGTGCTCTTGCCCCCGGCAGTCAGCGTCAGCAGCGTGTCACCCGGCGCCACCGCCGGCGCTTCGCTGGCATAGGCCGGAATGGGGGCCGCAATGGCGAGCATCAGCAGCGGTGCGGCAAGGATCAAGGTTTTCATCGCGGGCTCTCCAAAGGTCGGGCTGTCGTGCCGGCGCCCATCTGTATAAGGCGGCGCTGTCGCATTGCTGAACCGGGTCAGGCAATCGTCCGCGCCAGCACCACCATATGCAGATGGGGGCCGGATGGCGCCGGGAAGGGCCGGGTCTCGCCGGTCAGCGCATAGCCGCGCCGCAAATACCAGGCGATCAACTCCTCGCGCACCGAAACCACCGTCAATTCCATCACGGTCGTGCCGAATTGCGAAGCCGCCGCCGCCTCCGCCTCGGCAATCAGCGCGCGGCCCAGTCCGCCCGCCTGCGACGCCGGATCGACGCACAACATCCCCAGATAGGCGCGGCCCCCGCCCAGATCGGTAATCGCAACACAGCCGGCAAATGCCGCGCCGTGCTGTGTGACGATGATCCGCTGTTCGGGGTCCGCCAAAGACGCGGCGAGGTCATCCACCGCGATCCGTTCATCATCGAGCAGATCGGCCTCATGCGTCCAGCCGCCCCGTGCGCTGTCGCCGCGATAGCCGCGCTCGACCAGCGCCTTCAACGCCGGCACATCATCCGCAACGGCATAACGAAACACCGGGTCAGCCTGCAAAGCCCCGGCCTTCAAAAACTGGCCTTCAAAGCGTCGCTTCGATCGCGCGGGCCGCCGCCACCGGATCGTCGGCGCGGCTGATCGGGCGGCCCACCACCAGCACATTGGCCCCGGCATGCCGCGCCTCCTGCGGGGTGACGACGCGCTTCTGATCGGCCAGCGGCAGCGCCCGGCCATTGGCGTCCGGAAGGCGCAGCCCCGGCACCACGATAAAGCCGCCTTGCCATTGCCGCCGCACCGCCGCAACCTCCTCGCCCGAGCAGACGATGCCGTCGAGTCCGGCGGAATGCGCCAGATCGGCCAGCCGCAGCGCCTGATCATGCGGGCTGCCCGCGATGCCCATGCCCGCCAGATCGCCGGCATCGAGGCTGGTCAGCACGGTGACCGCGACGACCTTGCAATGTTCGCCCGCCGCCGCCTTGGCATCCTCCATCATCGCACGGCCACCGGCGGCATGGACGGTGACGATAGCGGGCTCCAGGACATGAATCGCCTGCATCGCGGCGGCGACCGTATTGGGAATATCGTGCAATTTCAGGTCGAGGAAGATCGGCAGGCCGACCTTGGCGATCTCATGCACGCCGTGATGGCCATGCGCGCAAAAGAACTCCAACCCCAGCTTCAGGCCCCCGACATGGTTCTTGACCTTGCGCGCCAAAGCTTCCGCCGCATCGAGGCGGGGCAGGTCGAGCGCCACAAATAACGGATTTTTATGCATATCAATCCTGCCGATGCGCGGCGTTAGCAGCTTCAAGCTGAGTGGATGTGGCCAACGGCGGGGTGGGGGTCGTCGCGCGCACGGTATTCTCCAGCGTGTTGATCCGCCGTCGCAACCGCCAGCGCCCGGCCGCCGAAAACAGCCATGTCGGCAGCAGCCCGATCAGGAACGACACCGCCATCAGCGCGGGCAGCTTGGTATCGATGACATAGCCGCTGCCCAATCGCACCTCCACATCGCGCCAATTGTCATAGCAGAACAGCACCAGCGCCGCGACCAACAACACCCACAGCACAGTTTTTATGACCTGCATCGCAACCCTCCTCGCCGCCGCCGATTTTCTGCGTCAGGGCACAGTCTTACGTCGCTTTGCCGGCGAAGGAAAGGCGCGTGAGCGAGGTTTCAGTCCCCGAACACCCGTGCGAAAATCCGGTCCACCGCGGCAAAATGGTAACCGAGGCCAAAGCTCGCCTCCAGATCGGCGGAGGCGATGTGGGCGGCCACATCCTTGTCGGCCTTGAGCAGTTCGAGCAGCGACAGCGCCCCGTCCGATTGCCACACCTGCATCGCGTTGCGCTGAACCAGCGCATAGGATTCCTCGCGGCTCATCCCCGCTTGGGTCAGCGCCAGCAGCACGCGCTGCGAATGGACAAGCCCGCCCATCCGGTCGAGGTTCTTGCGCATCCGCTCCGGATAGATCAGCAATTTGTCGATCACGCCCGTCAAACGCGCCAGCGCGAAATCCAGCGTGATCGTCGCATCGGGGCCGATAAACCGCTCGACCGAGGAGTGCGAAATATCGCGCTCATGCCAAAGGGCCACGTTCTCCAAAGCCGGCACCACCGCGCTGCGCACCAGCCGGGCGAGGCCGGTCAGGTTTTCGGTCAGCACCGGGTTGCGCTTGTGCGGCATCGCGCTGGAGCCCTTCTGGCCGGGCGCGAAATATTCCTCAGCCTCCAGCACTTCGGTGCGTTGCAGGTGGCGCACTTCGGTGGCGAGGCGCTCGATGCTGCTGGCGATGACGCCCAAAGTGGCGAAATACATCGCGTGGCGATCGCGCGGGATCACCTGGGTGGAGATCGGTTCGACCGACAGGCCCAGCTTTTCGGCGACATAGTCCTCCACCGCCGGGTCGATATTGGCAAAGGTGCCGACCGCGCCCGAAATCGCGCAGGTGGCGATTTCCGCCCGCGCCGCCACCAGACGCATCTTGCAGCGCGCAAATTCGGCATAGGCCTGCGCCAGCTTGAGGCCAAAGGTGGTCGGCTCGGCATGGATGCCATGGCTGCGGCCGATGGTGGGCGTGTGCTTGTGCTCCAGCGCGCGGCGTTTGATGGCGGCGAGCAGCGCGTCGAGATCGGCCAGCAACAGATCTGATGCCTGCGTCAATTGCACGCTGAGCGCGGTGTCGAGCACGTCCGAACTGGTCATGCCCTGATGCATGAAGCGCGCCTCATCGCCCACTTGCTCTGCCACCCAGGTGAGGAAGGCGATGACATCGTGTTTGGTGACAGCCTCGATGGCGTCAATCGCGGCGACGTCGATCTTCGGGTTGGTGGCCCACCAGTCCCACAGCGCCGTTCCTGCGCTTTTCGGCACCACGCCCAGCTGTCCGAGCTTGTCGGTGGCATGCGCCTCGATCTCGAACCAGATGCGGAACCGCGCCTCGGGCTCCCAGATCGCGGTCATGGCGGGGCGGGAATAGCGGGGGACCATGGAAGCACTCCTGTTTACGGGCCGCCGCTAGGGGGCGGGGCGCGTGATGGCAAGTGTAGTGTCGCCGACAGCTGTGCCTGCCGCGTCGAAACGGCGTTCGGTGATGTGGGTTTGGCCGGCATGGTCGATGGCCACAACGGTGGAGCAGCGCGTGCCATACAGCGGGTTTGCGATGAACACGGCGGAAAAGGGTGCCTCGGGCTGGGCGTCATCGGCGGAGGCGGGCGGCGGCGTCCGGTCGGCCAGAGCGGCGAGGAGCGGCGCGAAATCCTCCGCCTTGCCCGCCAGCCAATCGGCCATTGCGGCGGTCAATTGCCGCGTCTTGGGCCATGGCTCGGCAAAGGGGCCGTTGGAAAGACCGTGGATACCGGGGGGCAGGGCCCGCCGCTGCTGCGCCGGATAATTGCCGAGGATGCAGGCGGAGCAGCCATCGGTGTGGAACAGGTTGAACGGATTATAAGCCGCCAAGGGCTCAGCCAGCGGATCGGCGCCGGCGAGCAGGTTCGTTACCAAAGCGCCCCGCGATGGACGTCCGGCTTGCGGAAATCCCTCGGCGCGGAAATTGGTGACCAGCACGCAGCGGGCGCCTTGCACCCCCAGCCACGTCCCGCCCGACAGCAGATCGCGCCCCGCCACCAGCCCGCCCGGCCACTCCGCCAGCGGTGCCGCAGGCCGCGCGTGCAACTCATCACGGTTGGCGGCGATCACCAGTCGCCAGCGCGGATGCGTATCCCACGCGATCGCGGCTATGCACATTCTAGATCAGCCCCCGCGCCTTCAACGATACATGCCCCTCCCGCCCGATGATCACATGATCATGCACCGCGATCCCGAGCAACCGCCCCGCCTCCGCGATCCGCCCAGTGATCTGGTGTCGGCGCGGCTGGGCTCGGGCGAGCCGGAGGGGTGGTTGTGGACGATGATCAAGGCGGTCGACCCCAGATCCAGCGCTCGCCTTATCACCTCGCGCGGGTGGATCGATGCCTCGTCGATGGAGCCATCGCCGATATGCTCGTCGCGGATCAGCCGGTTCTTGGTATCGAGATACAGCACCCGCACGCGCTCGACCGTCAGATGTGCCATGTCGATAGTCAGGTAATCGAGCAGCGCCTGCCAACTGGCCAGCACCGGCTGCGCCGTCGCCGTCGTGCGCGCCAGCCGCCGCGCCGCCAGCGCCACGATCCGCACCGCTGCCGCGCTCGCCTCGCCCATGCCGGGATGCTGGGCCAGCGCGGCGCTATCGGCGTTGAACACCCCCGCCAGCCCGCCAAAGCGCGCCAGCAACGTGCGCGCGACCGGCTTGGTGTCGCGCCGCGGGATCGCGGTGGTCAGCAAATATTCGAGCACCTCGTGATCGGCCAGCGCCTCGGCCCCGCCGGTCAGCAGACGCTTGCGCAGCCGGGCGCGATGGCCGCTGTTGTCGTGGCCGGTTTTATCCGGATCCGGTTTGCCCTGCCCCGGTTCCTGATCGGGCGCCCCATCGCACAGATCGTTATCACCCACGATCATTTCCCCGCCTGACCATCTTGCAACGCATTGCCCGCGCCGGGGCCGGGGCGCAAGTCGTCCAGTGGCCGGGCAGGGGGTCCGCCCATGTTGACTCCGCCAAACCGCTTGCCTAAGGGGGCGGCGCTTTGACGGGCGGCGCGTGCCGTGCCGGCAAAACGCGCGGGGGGTGTGAACCCGGATATTGAACAGGGACGGGCAGCGTGGCGCACGAGCCAACCGAGCAAAATTCCAACGTATCGGCGCCCGATCCGGCGCTGGGTGCGCTCGATTCGCGGATCGCCGCCGCGCGCCGCGACGAGGACGAGCGCCTTGCCCAAGAGCATGTGCCGCTGCGCAAGGATGGCGCATCGGCCGGATGGGCCATCGCGTCCACGATGGTTGGCTATCCGCTGGGCGGCATCGTCATCGGCTTTGCGCTTGACAAGGTGTTCGGCACGCTGCCGTGGATCATGTTGGGCCTGATGTTCGCGGCTTTCGTCGCCGCCTGCATCCAGATAGCCCGCAATAGCAACAAACCCAGCGCCGATTAAGCGCGGCCAGTCCAGGGAATTAGCCAAGTGGCAGCCGCTGCAAAAATCGACCCCATGCACCAGTTCGCGATCACGCCGCTGGGCAGCGAGACGCTGACCGGTTCGGCGTTTCAATTTACCAATTCGGCGCTGTGGATGCTGATCGTGCTGGGCGCGATCCTGCTGTTCATGTGGGGCGGGATGAAGCGGCAACTGGTGCCCGGCCGCTGGCAGGCGTCGGTCGAGGCGATCACCGGCTTCGTCGACAATATCACCCGAGCGAACATCGGTGCCGAGGGGCGCAAATACCTGCCCTGGGTGCTGACCGCGTTTCTGTTCATCCTGTTCTCCAACTGGATCGGCGCGATGCCGTTCGGGATCGTCCCTGCCGCGCACCCGTTCACGGTCACCAGCCAGTTCAGCATCACCGGCGTCCTGTCGATCACCAGCTTTGCCATCGTGCTGGTGGTGGGCTTCTGGAAGCATGGCCTGCATTTCTTCACGCTGTTCGTGCCCAAGGACACGCCCTTCGTGCTGAAACTGCTGATCGCCCCGATCGAATTCGTCAGCTTTATGGTGCGCCCGTTCAGCCTGGGCCTGCGGCCGTTCGTCGCGATGTTCGCGGGGCACATCCTGCTCGACGTGTTTGGCAATTTTGTGGTGCAGGGGCTCAATTCGCACAGCGTGCTGGGCTATGGCATTTCGGGGCTGTGCTTTGTGTTCGTGGTCGGCGTCAACGCGCTGGAGCTGCTGGTTGGCGCGATCCAGGCCTATGTGTTTGCGCTGCTGACCGCGCTGTATATCAATGACGCTGTCAATCTTCACTGATTTCTCAACACTTTAATAATGGAGTTTACCATGACTGATCTCGCTTCTGCACAGGTAATCGGTGCCGGTCTCGCTGCTATCGGCGTTGGCGCGGCGGCTTCGGGCGTTGGCACCGTGTTCGGCAGCTTTTTGCAGGGCGCGCTGCGCAACCCGGCTGCGGCCGATGGTCAGCAGGGCCGCCTGTTCATCGGCTTCGCCGCCGCCGAGCTGTTGGGTCTGATGGCTTTCGCGGTCGCGATGATTATCCTCTACGCGCGTTGATTTTGCCCTGCCGGGGCGCTGTGCTCCGGCCGGTCAAACCAAGCATTAGAGAGCGAACATGCCCCAGCTAACCCAACTTTCCCTGGTCTATCAGTCGCAGTGGCTTTGGCTGCTGCTCGTGCTGGCGGCGATCTATCTGTTCGTCGGGCGGGGCATTCTGCCGCGTGTCGAGGCAACGGTCGATGGCCGTGACGCGAGGATCGCCGCCGATCTCGCCGCTGCCGAAAGACTGCAAGGCGAGGCGACCCAGACCGAGGAAGCATGGCGCGCGCGCGTCAATGCGGCGCATGGCGCAGGGCAGAGTGAGATTGCCAAGGCCAAGGCGGCGGCCGATGCCGAGGCGCAGGCCCGCATCGCCAAGGCCGATGCCGAAATCGCGGCCAAGTCCGACGCTGCCGAGGCTGCGCTGGCTACGGCGCGCGCATCAGCGCTGGCCGAGGTGCAGGGCGTTGCTGCCGAGGCAGTGCAGGCCATCGTCGCCAAGCTGGCCGGGGGCTCGGTTTCCGCCGAAGATGCCGCCAAAGCGGTCGCAGGGGTGATGGCATGAGCGTTCTGATGATCCTCGCCGCCGGCACCGATGCGCCCGATGCCGAACCCACCGCGTGGTTCCTGACGCCGGGTGGTTTTGTCGCGCTGGCGATGATCTTTGTCATCCTGATCATGCTGCGCGCCAAGGTGCCGGCGATGATCGCGGGCATGCTGGACAGCAAGATCGCCGGCATCCGCCATCAGCTCGATACCGCGCAGAAGCTGCGGGCCGAGGCCGAGGCGCTGCTCACCGAATACCAGAAAAAGGCCAAGGACGCCGATGCCGAGATCGCGGCACTGACCGCCGGCGCGCATGCCCAGGCCGAGGAAATCGTCGCTGAGGCCAAGACCAACGCGGCGGCGCTGATCGCGCGGCATCAGGCCCGCTCGACAGCCAAGATCGCGGCGGCCGAGCTGGCTGCAGTGTCCGAAATCCGCCAAATCACCGCCACGGCGGCAAGCTCTGCTGCGGCCAAATTGCTGGCCGAGCGGATCGATGCGCCGGCCGATGGCAAGCTGGTGGATAGCGCAATCGCGGGGCTGTGAACGGGGTTTAGAACCTGTTCTTGGCCTCCCGCAGCGCGGCGAAGGTCGCCACCGCATCGCCGCCGCTCCACCGCCCTTGCATGCCCGGATCGTCCGCGCGCAGGAACGGGTTGGTCGCCAATTCGCGCGCCAGGCCGAACGGCACCGTCGGCTGACCCGCTGAACGCCGGGCGCTGATCTCCGCCGCGTAATCGGCCAGCGCCGCGTTGTCCGGATCGGCATGCACTGCAAAGCGCGCATTGGCCTCGGTATATTCATGCGCGGCATAGAGCGTGGTCGCCGGCGGCAGGGCCTTGAGCCGCGACAGACTGGCCCAGAATTGCGGCGCCGTCCCCTCGAACATCCGCCCGCAGCCCAGCGCGAACAGCGCGTCGCCAACGAAGGCGATCCCGTCATTGGGCAAATGATAGGCGATATGCCCCAGCGTGTGCCCGCCAACATCGATTACCTCTGCGCCATGCCCGCCGAGCATCACGCGCTCGCCGGCCCCAACCGCGCGGTCGATCCCGGCGATCTTCGCGGCCTCGGCGGCGGGGGCGGTGATGGTGCAGGTGGCGCCGGTTGTCTCAATCGCGGCTTTGATCGGCAGATTGCCGCCGGCATGATCGGGGTGCCAATGCGTGTTCCAGATCTGGCTGATCCGCCAGCCCTGCGCCTCGGCCTGCCGCAGATATTCGGCGGCATCGGGCGTGTCGATACATGCGGTCTCGCCGCTGGCGGGATCGTGGAGCAGGTAGCCGTAATTGTCGGACAGGCAGGGGAATTGGTGGATTTGGAGGGGCATGGTGGGGGTCCTGGACCTTTGCGATTATGCACGTTATCAACCCAAAAATGAGCCGTTAGCGTTGAGACGGTGCTGGTGACCTGCCCCCCGACAGTCCCTCGATCATACCGAGAGT
The DNA here is from genome assembly GCA_025356275.1 of Sphingomonadales bacterium. Classification (GTDB taxonomy): domain Bacteria; phylum Pseudomonadota; class Alphaproteobacteria; order Sphingomonadales; family Sphingomonadaceae; genus Novosphingobium. The sequence goes on from JANXUK010000065.1 coordinate 35,351, forward strand.
CCAACGGTGGAATATGCCGTAGCGCATCAGCAGGGCCGTGTGAGAGCTTAGCTATGCTTCATTTCGGTCGAGCAAGTCAGCCTCGGAAAGCTCAGGCAACGACGGATTTACATGCCAGCGATACAACTCCTTCGGGTAGGCATAGGGCTGACGGTCGGCAACCACCATCTCAACGTCCTGCCAGAGCCTAGACCCCAGCTTGTCCTCTGCTTCATGATTACGGTCCTATCGTATAATACCAACCTGCATTGATCATGACCCATGTGCCCATTTGCGCCGACCGATGGTCATGATGTGCCATGGCTGATCTATAAGTTTGTTCCATGCCTCGCAGCAATGATCGACGATGTTATCGTAGGAGTTGAAGGCGCGG
>JANXUK010000078.1 GCA_025356275.1 Sphingomonadales bacterium
GGTTGGGGGCGAAGCCAAGCCCCCAAACTTTGACTCAAACATAGCCGCGCCGCCGCAGGCGATGGCGCCCTCGCCGGCGCGGATTACCATCACCTCGGTGTCGCAGACGGCGCTCTTGATACGGGTTCCGGGTTTCATGCAGCTATCCTTAAGCGATTGCGCCGGAGGCCTTGTAGGCCTCGATCCGGCCCCATTCCATCCCCAGTTCCATCAACACCAGCTCGGTGTGTTCGGAGGCTTGCGGCGCGCGCGTCGTTTCCAGCGGCGCACCGTCGAATTGCACCGGGCCACGCACCAGTTTGAGCGGCGCGCCGCCATCGGCGCCCTCGACCTCAATGATCATGTCATTGGCCAGCGCCTGCTCGTCATTCGCCAGTTCGAGCAGGGTCAGGATCGGCGCCCATTGTCCCTTCAGCGTTTTGAGATGTTCGCGCCAATAGGCAAAAGGCTGTTTGGCGATCGCCTCGACAACGATGGCGCTGGCTTCCTTGGCGTGTTTCATCAGGCTGAGCACATCGGCAAAGCGTGGGTCGCTGGCACAATCGGGGCGGCCGATATGCTCGAACGTGTCCGCGATCAGCCCGGTCGGGCTGACCATGCACAGGTTGATGGTGCGGTGATCCGAGGTCCAAAAATTGCCCATGAACGGGTTGGTGCCGGCGCCGCCCGAGCTGGGCATCGCGTTCTTGGTGATGACGCCGGTCTCCAGCGCCTGCGCGATGTTGGCGCCCGAGGCCCAGGCGGCAGTGCTCATCAACGAAACGTCGATCACCGTCGCATGCCCGGTGCGCTCACGGTGGAGCAACGCCGCCGAGATGCCGCCGGCGATGAACATGCCGCCAATCGAATCGCCGAACGCAGGCATGCCCTGTGACAGCGGGCCGGGCAGTTCGGCCGGGGTCATGCAATCGGCGATGCCGCTGCGCGACCAGAAGGCGGTGCCGTCAAAGCCGCCCTTCTCGCGCTCCGGCCCCTTGTTGCCCCAGGCGCTGCCGCGCGCATAGATGATATTGGGGTTGATGGCGCGGATATGCTCGACATCGAATTTGTTCTTCTGGCGATGCTGGGGCAGGTAATTGGTCAGGAACACGTCGCACTGCCGGGCCAGTTCATACAGCACTTCCTGCCCCTCGGCTGTGGAGAGGTCGATGCCGACGCTGCGCTTGCCGCGATTGGGATGCTCGACCAGCGTGTGGCGCAGCGGGTCCAGCTTGACCCCGCCCATGTTGAGAAATCCGCGCTGGGTATCGCCGCGCAGCGGATGCTCGATCTTGATCACATCGGCGCCCCAATCGGCCAGAATTGCGCCCGCCGCCGGCACGAAGGTGAATTGTGCCACCTCCAGGATGCGGATCCCTTCCATAACTTTGGTCATTGTCTGGTGCCTCGCCGGTCTTGCGTCTTTCCCCTGCTCCTGCGCGCAAACGGAGCGGCGATCAACACGGGCGCCTATCGCTGCCACGATGAAGCGCCGGGATTGCCGGTATGGCGGGCCTGTTTGCAAAAAAGCGTGCCGCAGTTGCGCGAAACGCACTTGACGCAAGAGTAAATAATACTTACCTAGGTTAGCAATAGCGGTGCCGATGGGCTGCCGCGCCACAGAAATGGAGTTTACCATGAACCGCATTGCCCCCCTCGCTGCCCTTGCCACGCTGGCCACTTTTGCGCTGCTGCCCATCGCGGTGCATGCCGAAACGCGGGGGTTTTCCGATGGCAAGATGGTCAGCGCCCCGATTGGCGCTGTCGCCGCCCGGATCACTGTCGCGAAGTGATCCGGTCAGGCTCAATCCTCTCCCCGTGGGGGAGGATCTGCCTGCGACAGGGCGACATTGGCATAGACCGTGTCCAGCATATCGCGCAAATCGGCCAGCTGCGCTTCGCTCAGCCCGCGAAACAATTGGTCCTCGCAGCGCTGGGCCATGGCGCTCATGTCGGCCAGCAGCGGGTCGGCCTTGGCGGTGACATAGATGGCGCGGGCGCGGCGGTCATCGTTGCGGGCGCGCCGCTCCAGCATGCCATCACCAACCAGCCGGTCGATCGCGCGCCCCGCCGACACCTCGGACATTTCCAGCATCTCGGCAATGCGCCGCTGGGTCTCCCCGGGATACCGCGTTACCACCGCGATCAGCGACCATTGCGAGCGGGTGATCCCGAAATCGCTGGCATGACGATCAAAATCACTGCGCAGCAGCCGCGCCAGTACCGTCAGACGGATGGCGACGGCGCGCCGGACGGACGCTTCCGGGTCAATGGTGACGGCCACGCTGACTGTCTATACCCGCTCGATGATCATCGCCGGGGCCATGCCGCCCGCCGCGCACATCGTGATCAGGCCGTAGCGCCCGCCGCTGCGCTCCAGCTCGTCCAGCGCGGTGCCGATCAGCATCGCGCCGGTCGCGGCGATGGGGTGACCCAGCGCGATCGAGCCGCCGTTGATGTTGATTTTCGCGCGGTCGATGCCGAGGTCGCGGATGAACTTCTCGGTCACTACCGCAAAGGCTTCATTGACCTCCCACACGTCGATGTCGGCGACGGTCAGCCCGGCCTTGGCCAGCACCTTCCTGGCCGCCGGGACCGGCGCATTGAGCATCAGCGTTGGGCAATCGCCGATCTCGGCCATGGCGACGATTTTTGCCCGTGCACAAAGGCCGTGCGCCTTGGCATATTCGCCCGAGGTGATCAGCAGCGCCGCCGCTCCATCGACTACGCCCGAGGAGATGCCGACATGGTGGATCGGCGTGATCTGCACCCCCGGATAGACCTGATTGATCAGCTCGGCATAGGTCTTGCCACCCGGCTGCGATGGCATGTCGCGGAACATCGCGAAGGCGGGTTTGAGCTGGGCCAGACCCTCGGCGGTGGTGTCGGGGCGGGGGTATTCCTCGTGGTCGAGGATCACTGCGCCATCTTCGTCGCGCACGGTGATGACCGATTTGGCGAAGCGGCCCTCAGCGATAGCGATCCCGGCACGGCGCTGGCTTTCGACGCCCCATGCCTCCAGCTCGGCGCGGGTGATGCCCTCGATCGCGGCGATGGCGTCGGCGCAGACGCCCTGGTTCGATTGCGGATGCACCGCCTGAAGCCGGGGATTGCCCGTCCCCATGCCGCCGCTGCCGACCCCGGCCTCGCGCATTTTGGCACCGTGATGCGTGACATAGGACAGCATTTCGGAGCCGCCGGTCACCGCGACATCATGCATCCCCGCCATGACCATCGCCGCACCAAAATTGGCGGTGGTGATCGACGAGCCGCAAAAGCGGTTCATCGTCACCCCGCCGGCGCGCACATCATAACCGGCATCGAGCGCTGCATTGCGTCCGACATCGCCCGATTGCAGCCCGATCGCGCCCGACACGCCCCAGATTACATCATCGACATCGGCGGTGTCGAGGTGATTGCGTTCCTTCAGCGCGGCCAGCACGCTGGCGGCGAGATGCTCGGGATGCATGGCGGAGAGCGCGCCCTTGCCCATCTTGCCGATACTGCGGGGGGTACGGACGGCGTCGATGATATAGGCTTCGGCCACGGGAGTTCCTTCGCGGAGGCGGATTTACATCCTAGTGGTTCGTTTCCGACATTTGCATCCCTTTCGGCAAGGGCAGAGGCAAATGTCGCAAAAACATAAGAACCACCAGATATTATATTGTTTCTAGTGGATTTTATGATTTTGACATTCGAAAGCACCCTTTGCCGCAAGCGGGACTCGAATGGCAAAATCAATCCACTAGATGGCGGGCCGGGCGCTGCAATGCAAATCGGCGGGCCCGGCATCGCGGCGGCGATTGCGCGCGGCCGATTTGGCCGTCCCCGCGCCACGGCGATGCCGGGCCCGGGTCGCTTGACGCGCCGCCACCGCCGGTGAACACCAAGCGCATGGCCGAGCCCACCGATCCCCCGCTCCCCGCGCCCAGCGTGGCCCCAAGAATGGCCCCCAACGTGGCCTTCGCGCCGCTGGCCGAGCCGACGTTCCGGCGGATCTGGATCGCCAGCCTGTTCTCCAATTTCGGCCAGTTGATCCTGGGCGTCGGCGCGGCGTGGGAGATGACGCGGCTGACCGGCGGGGCGCCGGCGATGGTCGCGCTGGTGCAGAGTGCGCTGATGCTACCGCTGATGCTGGTGGCGCTGCCGGCAGGCGCGGTGGCCGATATGTTCGACCGGCGGCGGATTGCCATGGGCGGCCTCGCTTTTGCCGCGCTGGCGGGGGCGGTGCTGACCGCAATTGCATTTGCCGGCGGGCTCAGCCCGTGGCTGCTGCTCGGCTTTTGCGTGCTGATCGGCGCAGGGGTAGCGGTTTACAGCCCATCCTGGCAGGCCTCGATCAGCGAGCAGGTCGCGCCCGAGCATCTGCCGGCCGCGATCAGCCTGGGCTCGATCAGCTATAATGTCGCGCGCAGTTTCGGCCCGGCGATCGGCGGGGTAATCGTGCTGGCGCTGGGGTCGCAGGCGGCGTTTGCGATCAATGCGGTGTTTTATCTACCGCTGATCGCCGCGTTTTTCCTGTGGCAGCGTCCCCATGCCCCGTCGCGCCTGCCGCCCGAGCGGATCGACCGCGCGATCCTGTCGGGCGCGCGTTATGTCAGGCATTCGCCGCCGATCCGCAGCGTGTTGATCCGCGCGCTGGTGTTCGGGCTGACCTGCGCGTCCTACACGGCGCTCGGGCCGCTGATCGCGCGCGATCTGCTGCATGGCGATGCCGGAACTTACGGCTTGATGCTGGGCGCCACCGGGGTTGGCGCAGTGATCGGCGCGCTGGCGCTGGCCGGGTTGCGGCGGCGGTTTTCTGCGGAATTTCTGGTACGCGTGTTCGCTTTGATGACCGGGGTGGCGTTGGTGACACTGGCGGCGAGCCATGTGTGGTATCTGTCGGCGCTGGCGTTCTTCGTGCTGGGCATCAGCAACATGCAGACGGTATCGCTGTTCAACATTGGCGTGCAATTGAGCGCGCCGCGTTGGGTGACGGCGCGGGCGTTGTCGCTCTATTCCTCAGCGCTGACCGGGGGGATAGCGTTTGGTGCGTGGTTCTGGGGCCTGACGGCGGGGCATTACGGGGTAGCTTTTGCGCTGGCGGCGTCCGGTGGTGCGGTGGCGGTAACTGCGCTGATCGGCGTGCTGTTGCCGCTGCCCAAGGACGATCTTGATACCGCCGCAGTGGTGCTTGGCAATGAGCCAGAGGTGGCGCTGGGGCTCAGCCTGCGGTCGGGGCCGATTGTGGTCGAGCTGGAATATATCGTCGATCCGGCGCAGGCGCGGGGCTTTTATGCCGTCGCCCAGAAATTGCACGGAGTGCGCCACCGCAATGGCGCGTTCAACTGGTCGCTGGCGCGCGATATTGCCGATCCGGCGATCTGGACCGAGCGTTATCACTTGCCCAATTGGGGCGATTATCTGCGGATGCGGGGCCGCTACACGCAATCCGACCTGGATGCGCAGCATGCCGTCGAGCCGTTTTGTGCGCCGGGCAGCAGCCGCACCGTGCGGCGCTGGCTGGAGCGGCCTTTCGGATCGGTGCGCTGGAAGGCCGATTCGCCCGATCCGCAAATCACGCCGATGGGATACCTGGGGCCGTAACGGCTGGAAAATTGGGAGTTGATGGTGAAAACATACCGTGTGGTGCAATGGGCAACCGGCAATATCGGTTCGCAGTCGCTGCGTAGCGTAATCACCCATCAGCGGATGGAGCTGGTGGGCCTGTGGGTCAGCTCGGCGGAGAAGCTGGGCAAGGATGCCGGCGCGCTGTGCTGCCTGCCCGATACCGGGATCAAGGCGGTCGGGACGCTGGCCGAGATCGTCGCGCTGGACGCCGATTGCGTGCTCTATATGCGGCAGGGCACCGACTTGGACGAGGTCTGCGCGCTGCTCGCCTCGGGCAAGAATATCGTGACGACGCGGGGCGATTTCCACCATCCGAGGTCTATGGACGCCGCTATGCGCGCGCGCGTCGAGGCGGCCTGCGCCAAGGGCGGCACCTCGATCTACAGCACCGGATCGAGCCCGGGCTTTATCACCGAGGCGATGATCATCCCGATGCTCTCGATGTCGCGCGAGGTCGATTGCCTGACCATCGACGAATATGCCGACATGACCAGCCGCGATTCGCCCGACATGATCTTCAACATCATGGGATACGGCGTGGCGCCCGGCGTCTTCGACCAGAACAAGGTCGATTACGTCAAACATGATTTTGCCGGCTCGCTGGGCCAGATCGCCGATGCGCTGGGCCTGCCGTTCGAGCGGATCGAGGCGGTGGGCGAGATGGCGGCGGCGCGGAACGACACGCAGATCGCCGCCGGGCTGATCGCCAAGGGTACGGTCGGCGCGCTGCGCATTACCATCACCGGATACAATGCCGGCAAGCCGCTGCTGCGGTTTCGCTGCAACTGGTACTGCACCAGCGATATCGATGAGGCGTGGGACTTGCGCGAGTCGGGCTGGCGGGTGCTTCTGGAGGGGGCGACGCCGCTGGATGTCTCGATCCGCTTTCCGGTGAAGCCCGAGGATTATGCGGCGTTCACCCCCGGCCTGACCGGGCACCGGGCAGTGAACGCGGTGCCGATGGTCTGTGACGCCGCTCCGGGGATCCGCACCACAGTGGACATGGCGCAGGTGATCCCGATTTTTGCGCGATAATGAGGATGATGTGCGTGGCGACGATAGCTAAAACGGGCGCGACCCGGAAACTCACAGCGATGGTCCGCGACAAGGACCGCTTTGCGCATAGCGCAGACGAATTGCGCGAGACCCAGATTGCTGCGCTGAATGAGCGTTTGCAGGAACAGGCGCCGCGTATTCGCCTGCTGGGCCACCGCGCCGAGGAGGCCGGATTGACTAAGGTGCGCGCCATTGCGGACATGATCCCGGTGTTGTTCCCGCACACGGCCTATAAAAGCTATCCGGAGAGCTTCCTCACGCAGCAGCGCTGGGACCGGCTGACCAAATGGCTGGGCACGATATCGCCCTATCCCATCGATGGCGTCGACCTGGAGGGGATCGCCGGCATCGATGAATGGATCGAGCGGCTGGCCGCCAAAGGGCATTTCATCTCCTGCTCGTCGGGCACCACCGGCAAATCGGCGATGCTGATCGCCAGCCAGGTCGATATGGACTGGTCGCAGATCGACACGGTGGGCGTGTTCGCCTGGGGTTCCGGGGTGAAGCCGGCGCAGGACCGGATGATGATCGGCTGCGCGCCGGTCGCCACCGTGCCCAAGAATTCGGCGATCGCTGCTGCGCAATATGCCGCTTTTGCCAACCCCGACTATTCGCGTTTCCGCTATCCGGTGCCGCCGATCACGGTGGGCAGCCTGACCGATATGGTGGTGATGCGCGGGCGGGTCACCGATGGCACCGCGCGGCCCGACGAGATCGCCGCGTTCGAGGCGACCTCGGCCGAGCGGGGCAAGATTCTGGGCGCCGCCATCGGCATCGCGGCGCAGGCGATCATCGATAACCGGCATCGCAAGCTGATGGTCTCCGGCCTTTGGTCGGGCCTGTATGCGGTGGCCAAGGCGGTGCGCGACAAGGGCTATGCGGCGAAGGACTTCGATCCCGACAATTGCATTTATGTCGGCGGCGGGCTGAAGCGCGCCTTGCTGCCCGATGATTACCAGCAATTCGTCCATGAGACCTTCAACATTCCGGCCAACCGCAATTTCCAGAATTACTCGATGCAGGAGCTGAATTCCGGGATGCCCAAATGCCGCGACGGCGGGCGTTATCACGTGCCGCCGTGGATGGTGCCCTTCGTGCTCGATCAGGAGGGCGAGGCGATGGTGGATGGCCATGGCACTGGCGAAATTACCGGGCGCGCCGGGTTCTTCGATCTCAGCCTCGATGGCCGCTGGGGCGGGGTGATTACCGGGGACCGGATCAGCCTGGATTTCGCGCCGTGCAAATGCGGCAACGCATCGCCGTCGATCCGCGACGATATCACGCGCTTCGCCGATCTGGCGGGGGATGACAAGATAGGCTGCGCCGGAACGGTCGACGCTTACGTCAGGGGGCTGGCATGAACACGATGACTGAAACTGCTGTATCCGCGCCATTTTTCGTGCGCGGCAAGGTGCTGGCGGGCGACGAGGCGGTGCATGTTTCGCGCGATCTGGGGGTGCGCTTTGCCACGCCGAAGCTGCCGCTGGGCGACCTGGTGCATCCGCGCGGTGAATTGCCGCCGTTGCTCAATGTGCCACTGGCCGAGATCATCGATTTCCTCGTGGAAATAGGCGAACGGCTGCGCGCGCCCGACAACCCCTATATGGCCGAATGTTTCGAGCGGATGGCCGCGACGCATATCCTGCCGCGCGGCGTCGTGGAGATGGTCGGCCGCCACGCCACCACCTATCTGGACAAGCGAATCCTCACCGCCGAAGTGGCGCAGAATTTTCCCGATCCCGCCGCGCTCGACGGCTGGGTGCCCAAGCAGGATTTCACCGGGCGGCGTTCCTATGTGCGCGCCTTTGCGCCGCGCCTGATCCATGTGCTGCCGGGCAATTCGCCGGGCGTGGCGATCAAGTCGCTGGCGCAGGGGGCGATGGTCAAGGCGGTCAATCTGTTTAAGATGTCGTCGGCCGATCCGTTCACGATGGTGGCGATCCTGCGGACCATGGCTGATATCGACCCGGCGCATCCGATGGTCCGCTCGATGTCGGCGGCCTATTGGCGCGGCGGCGATGAGGCGACCGAGCGCGTGCTGTACCGCCCGCAATATTTCGACAAGATCGTCGCTTGGGGCGGCGGCGATGCCATCGGCAATGTCATCAAATACCTCGGGCCGGGGTTTCAGCTGGTGTCGTTCGACCCCAAGACCTCGATCTCGATGGTGGGGCGCGAGGCGTTTGCTTCGGAGGCCACGCTGGCCGAGGCCGCAGAGGGCGCCGCCGCCGATACGATGATGCTCAATCAGGAGGCCTGCGTCGCCAGCCGCTTCGTGTTTATCGAGGCCAATGAGGCCGAGGCCGACCGCTTCGGCACGCTGCTGCATGCCAGCATCGCGCGGCGTGCGGCGGAATCGGGCGACATCCGCAAGCTCGACAGCGATCTGAAGGAGCAGGTCGAGACGCTGATGATGCTCGACGATGAATACCGCGTCTGGGGCAAGACCGATGGCAAGGGCGTGGTGATCCGTTCCGACGCGCCGGTCGATTTCCACCCGATCAACAAGATATCCAATCTGGTGCGGGTCGACCGGCTGGAGGATGCAATGCGCTTCGTCAATGTGGCGACGCAGACCGTCGGCTTCTACCCCGCCAGCCGCATGGCCGATTACCGCGATATGCTGGCCAGTGGCGGCGCGCAGCGGATCGTGCGGTTGGGCGAGGCGGGGCCGACCACCATCGGTAATCCGCATGACGCGATGTATCCGCTGCACCGCTTTGTGCACTGGATGGCGCATGAGGATGGTGTGCCATCGTGAGCGTTTTGCAGGGGCGGGTGGCGCTGGTCACTGGCGCGTCGTCGGGGATCGGCGAGGCGGTGGCTTTGGCGCTGGCGGGTGCCGGGGCCAAGGTCGCGGTGTCCGGGCGCAGGCAATCGCGGCTCGATAGTCTGACGGCGCGGATCGTGGCGACCGGCGGTGAGGCCCTGGCGGTGCCATGCGACGTTGCCGTGGCCGAGGATGCGGCGGCGGCGGTGGAGGCCACGGCGGCGCATTTCGGGCGGCTTGACATCGTGATCAATTCTGCCGGCGTCAACGAGGCCGGGGGAACCGAGGCGCTGCCTCTGGACCTGTGGCGCAAGGTGATCGACATCAACCTGATGGGCACGATCTACACCTGCAAGGCCGCTTTGCCGCACCTGCTGGCGAGCGGGATGGGGGATGTGATCAATGTCTCGTCCACGTCGGGCCGACGCTCGAACGCACCATTCGCCAGCTATGCGACCAGCAAATTCGCGCTGACCGGCTATACCGAGAGCCTGAGGCAGGAGGTTGGCGGGCGCGGCGTGCGGGTGTGCATTCTGGAGCCCGGCGCGACCAGCACCGACATTGCGGGCAGCATCACCGACCCCGCGATGCGCGCCGCAATCCAGGCGCATGTCAGCAAGGATGGCGCGATGGAGGCGGCCGATATTGCCGACGCGATGCTGCTCGTGCTGAGCCTGCCGCGCCGCGCCAATGTCTGCCAGATCCAGCTGCGCCCGACGATCGATACAGCACCGATGTGAGAGGGCCGATGTGAATGGGCCGATGTGAGGAAATGCCAATGCCGACCTATATGATCTTTATCCGCGAGGGCGCGGTGACCGACGCCGCCGCGATGGCCGAATATCAGGCCGGCAATCGCGCTGCGCCTGTTCCGGGGATGAAAGCGCTGGCGGCCTATGGCGCGCTGGAGGTGCTGGAGGGCGCAGGCGCTGACGGGGTGGTGCTGCTGGAATTTCCCGATACCGCCTCGGCGCAGGCATGGTATCACAGCCCCGAATATCAAGCGCGGGTCAAGCTGCGCAACAAGGCCGCGCCCTATCGCGCGCTGATGGTGGAGGGATTGTGATGCGGATGCGGCGCCTTGGTCTGGCTTTGGCCGGCGGAGCGGTGGGATTGGGCATCTGGCTTGGCGCGCCTTTGCTGGCGCAAACCGCTGCACCCCCGGTTGCGCCGGCAGCGGCGAAATTCCTGACCGGCGGCTATCTGTCGCAGGGCGGTGTGCCGAGCAGCCTGACGCTGATCCCGCCGCCGCCCGCCCCCGGATCGGCGGCGATGGCGCGCGACGAGGAGGCCGCGAAAGCAGCGCTGGCGCTGCGCGGGACGCCGCGCTGGGATCTGGCGCGGCGTGATGCCGATCTGTTTACGCCGGGGTCGGTGGGCACGTTCAGCTGCGCCGCCGGCACGGCGCTAGGCCCGCAGCCGAGCCCACATATCGACGCGCTGTTGCGGCGGGCGGCGCGCGATCTGGCGCTGGCGGTCTATCCCACCAAGACGCGCTATATGCGTCCGCGGCCGTTTATGACCGATGGTGCGCCGGTGTGCACGCCCGAGATCGACGCCATGCTGCGCCGCGACGGTTCATACCCATCGGGGCATAGCGCGATCGGCTATGGCTGGGGGCTGATCCTGGCCGAGATGTTTCCGGCGCGCTCTGCCGAGTTGGTCGCGCGGGGGCGGGCGTTTGGCGACAGCCGCCGCGTCTGCAACGTCCATTGGCTCAGCGATGTCGAGGAAGGCCGGGTGATGGCCAGCGCGGTGGTGGCGCGGCTGCATGCCGAACCGGCATTCCGCGCTGATCTGGAGGACGCGCGCAAGGAAGTGGCCGGATTGGGTGCCAAATCCGCACCCGATGGCGCGTGCGCGGCGGAAGCGGCGACGCTGGCGGGGGTGTAGTTCCGGGTTGGCAGCGGCCCACCGACGCGGATGTCACGCCGGCCGAGCCCGCTGCCAGTCCTAACCGCAGACCTCGACCTCCGGCGGGCAATCGATCGTCGGCTCGTCGCAGGCATCGCCGCCAAAGATGCCCGGCGCGTGGCAATGAATCTTGATGTGGCAACCATAATGCATGTGGCATTTGGGCATGGCCGGGCCGGTTACGCCCATGCTGGCTGCGGCGGTGTGGACGCGGCGAATGGTGATGCTGCGCCTGCCGTCGAGCAGCGCGCGCTTGGCATCAAGGTCCGCGCTGGATGCAAAATCCACCAGCGCCTTGCGCACCTCGGGCCGCTCCGCCTTGCGGATGACCTGCGCCATCGCTTTGTCGACCTCGGCGCGGGTCATCTCGCGGTGAACCGGCTGATCATGGCTGCCGGCCCTGATCCCGGTGTCGCCGAGTGCCAGCGCCGGCGTCACCGCACTGGTCAAAAGCAGCACCGCGCCCGCCGAACCGACGATGAATTGGGATATGGAGATTGTGTTCATCCGGCCCCCTTTTGAGCAAAGCACTCATTGCCGGCGTGCCCCCGCGCAGGCAGCAAGACGAGAATCGGCGATGCAGGTGCGGCAAGCATTTCGTGCGACGCGTCCGGCTTGCAAAACGCCTGCGTCGCGGCCAGGATTGCCGCTGCACCAACGCATCGCGCACACATGGGAGGCTCCGATGGCCAGGTTCAAGATGATCGCATTGACCAATCCGCTGCCCGGCCGGGAGGCGGAGTATCACGATTGGTATCAGAACCACCATTTGCCCGAAATCTGCGCTTTTCCCGGCGTGCTGGGCGCGCAACGCTATGTCGAGGCGGCGGCTTTGCTGGGCGGGGACGCGCGGAAATATCTGGCGATCTATGATATCGAGACCGATGATCTGGGCGCGCTGCTGGGCTCGATTGGCGCCGCCTCGAAAGCGGGCAGGATGACGCAGACAGACGCGTCGGACAATGCGACGGCCTATACCGTGGTGTTCACCGAATTTGGCGAGCGGGTTAGCGGCTGAGCCGTGCCTGCAACGCCGTCACCGCCGCGCGGTGTTCGGCGCTGCGCACGCTGAGCGATTCGGCGGCGATGCCGGCCTCCATCACCGTATGGGCTATGCGCTTCATCTCCATATTGGTCAGCACTTTGGTGGCCCGGATCGCGCCGATTGCCCCACCGAGCAGCTTGGCGCAGAACGCATCGACAGCGCCGTCCAGCTCGGCCAGAGGCAGTGCGTGGTTGATCAGGCCCATGGAGGCGGCGCGCGGCGCGGTCAGCAATTCGCCCGTCAGCAGGAATTCCTTGGCCCGGGCGAGCCCGATGCGCGCCGCCCACACCACCGCGCCGCCATCCCCCGCAACCAGCCCCAGCCCGACATGCGGATCGCCGATCTTGGCGGTATCGGCGGCAAAGATCACATCGCACAGCAGCGCCAGCGTCGCGCCTAGCCCCACCGCGTGGCCATTCATCCGGCACACCACCACCTTGTCGATATCGAGCAGTGTATAGACGATATCCTTGGCTACCTCGGCCTCATGGTCGAAACCCTCGGGATGGGCGGCATTATGGGCGATATGCGCGATGTCTCCGCCCGCCGAAAACGCACGCCCCGCGCCGGTGATCACCAGCACATCGGACCCGGCATCGCCGCTCGCAAACAGCAGCGCCGCCAGCAGTTCGTCATGCAGCGCCAGATTGACCGCGTTCATCGCCTCGGGCCGGTTCAGCGTCAGGGTGAGCAGCCGCGCACGCCGCTCGAGGAGGATGGTCTCAAACCGGGGCAAGATGGTCTCATGCCGGGATAGCGTGTTCATGCCAATGCTCCTTGCCACGCCCGGCTAACCCATGGTGCGCTGCCGCGCCAGCCACGATAAGCCGCAGCGGCGATATGCGTGGGCGTGGGGGCTGGCGGGCGCTTGCCAAGCGGCAAGGCATGGCCAACAACGCCTGCGCAAAGCCGTCACCGGCACAAAGGATCAGCGCGCATGGCCGATTTCGACGAGAGTTTCGACTGGGTGGTGGTGGGATCGGGCGCGGGCTCGTTCGCCTCGGCGCTGGTGATGCGCGCCGCTGGCAAATCGGTGGTGATCTGCGAAAAGACACCCTACGTTGGCGGCACCACCGCCAAGTCGGGCGGGGTGATGTGGATCCCGAACAACCGCTTTATCTGCGCCGATGAGCCCGATGAGAGCGCAGCCAAGGCCATCCTCTATCTCGATACGCTATGCGGTGACAGCCCCGATACGCCGGGCACCAGCCCCGAAAACCGCCGCGCCTATGTCGATGGCGCCCCCCGGATGCTCGAATTCATCATCGGTCAAGGCGTGGAGATGGAGCGGACAGCGACCTTCTGGCCCGATTATTACGACGAATTGCCGGGGGGTTGCAAAACCAGCCGCTGCGTCACCGCCAAAGTGTTCGACCTTAATGAATTGGGTGATTGGGCCGGGAAGGTCCGCCCCGGTTTCGCGCCATTCCCGGCGCGATTGATCGACGGCATGAAGAAGGATTTCGCCGCCAAAAGCTGGCGCATCAAACTGACCATCGCCAGGATTGGCCTGAAGATGATCTGGGGCAAGCTGACCGGCAAAAGCTATACGACGGCGGGCGCGGCGCTCCAGGGCCGGATGCTGCAGGCGGCGCTGGCGGCGGGGGTGGATGTGCGGCCCGAATGCGGGGTGGGTGAGCTGATCGTCGAGGATGGCCGGGTGATCGGCGTGGTCACGGCCAAAGGTCGGATCGGCGCGCGGCTGGGGGTGCTGGTCAATGCCGGCGGCTTTGCCCAGAATCAGGCGATGCGCGATCAATATATGCCGGGCACGCGCGCCGAATGGTCGAACACGCCCGAGGGCGATACCGGCGAGATGATGCTGGAGGTCGCCCGCGTAGGCGGCGTGCTGGCGCAGATGGACCAGATGGTCGGCTATCAGACCACCCGCGCGCCGGGCTTTGCCGAGGGCTATGTCAAGCCGGCCGGGCAGGGCATGGCCAATCGGCCGGGCGCGATCGTGGTCAACCAGTCGGGCGCGCGCTATCTCAACGAGGGCGGATCGTATGAACTGTTCTGCGAGACGATGCTGCGCAAGGGCACGGTGCCAAGCTGGGTGGTGCTGGATCAGCGCTATGCCGAGCAATATCCGGTGGGCGGCAAGATGGTCGGCAAGGCGACCAAGCCGGCGGGCCTTATCGAGAGCGGCTACCTGAAAATGGCCGATACGATCGAGGGTCTGGCCGAGGCGATCAGCGCGGACCCCGCGACTTTGCGCAGCGCGGTGGAGCGGTGGAACGGCTTTGTCGACGCCGGGCTGGACGCGGATTTCGGACGGGGCAGCCGCGAATACGACAAGTTCCTCGGCGATCCGTTCCATGGGCCCAACCCGACGCTGGGCCGGATCGACAAGGCGCCGTTCTATGCGGTGGACATGATCCCGGGCGACGTTTCGACCTATGGCGGCGTGCTGATCGATGCCGAGGGACGGGTGAAGGATGCCCGCGGCGCCCCGATCTCCGGCCTCTATGCCTGCGGCGTGACTACGGCATCGATCATGGGCGGGGTCTATCCCGGCGCGGGGGCCAGCGTGGGGCCGTCGATGACGTTCGGGTATCTCGCCGCGCGGCATGCGGCGGGGTTGGGGAACCAGATCTAGTGGATTGATTGTCCCGCCTTCGGTTTCAAACCCCCGACTTTCAGTCGGGAAAGGCTTCAGCCGTTTTTTGGTCGAGTGCCGACACCCTGCCCGGCGGCGAGACA
>JANXUK010000068.1 GCA_025356275.1 Sphingomonadales bacterium
CAGAGAGTGCCTTCATGGGTCAGTCGTTCTTGCTTGTTGTTTGCCACTGTGATGTTGATCGGCCTAGCAAGGGGACGCATGTTGTGGATGAGGAATGCATCATTAATGAGATGACGTGTCGCACCTCTATCAAGCACGGCAGTGAGCGTGGGTTTCAGTTTGTGTACATGCTTGTGTGATGCTGTCATTGCCTTGTCCGATTTTTGTTTTGTGTTGCCTTGCGGTATAGTGTTTTAGTATTAAAGAACAGGATGAAAATGCGCGCAGCACGGCCATTTGCAAGGCAAATGTGGCACTAAACTACGCAACAGAGGAGCAAATAAGAAAAGAGCTACAGTGTGCACACAGTGTGCAATGGAAGAAACAACCCATGCAAACACAAGTGCAACAGATAAACTCTAAGCAAGACCAGAATGGTAGGCAGAATCCGTTTGCGACACTCATCACCCACACTAACAACACACACAACATTGAGCAGACAGAGAGAGCAAGCATAGCAGTGAGGGGGTGCCCGCACAAGTGGTTGGAAGAGGAACAACCACAAACACCCAGAGATTGACGAGATCAATGTCATCTCACACTGACTACACCCACTCTTTCCGAACACTCAACGCTGGCATGTGGAAAGTGCAAGCAACAAATATCACATAAGGAAGGGGAGCGCGAACCAAAAGATGAACAAACAAGAAAACAGAAGGAAGGAGAAACGGAAGAAAAAGCAGTACAAGAGATAAAAGCAATATGGAAATGAAGCAGAGTAACCCGCAGAGAGCGGAAGGCGTAGGCAAACACGTGGATAGGATGCGTGCGCGCATGCTCAGAAACAGGAGTACAATGAGGACGGAAATAAAATACCGATAAGAATGTAGTGAAATGGATCCAGAGAGGAAAGAAGACCGGAGACCGAGAAGGAAGGAGAGGGCGGATGTGCATACAGGTGACGCCAGATCAATGTTGAGAGGTGGAGGGAAAGAGACACCATGTGCCTACAATCAAACAACACACCACTCCCACGCAAGCGAGCACGCATGCATGTACACAAACACACCCACTCCAACCTCTCGTACCAAAACGTAACTACTATCTTATCGAACAAGATACAGATAATGATGTTGACAAAACATGTGGTTTGATGCATATGTTATAATTATGATGTAATATGTGATGTTGCATGTGTATTGATGTCATATGTCATGTTGTGTTGATGTCATATGTGATGTTGCATGTGTATTGATGTCATATGGTAAGTTGTGTTGATGTCATATAAATAAGAATGAGGTGCATTTGTGATGCGAAGAACGCGAGAGAAGGAGATCTGGAGCTGGATGATGGGGATACGATACGAGAGACAAGGAGAAGCGTGCATGTGCATGCATGAGCATGCATTTGCGTGTTGCACAGGTGTACATATATATAAGTATGCTTGCTGGTGGGCAATTTGCAGTGTTGCAGTCGCGGTGATGTGAAAGGCATCAGTTATGTCGGTATTTCAGCAGGTGGTTCGAGCCTTGATTGAGGCAACTGTATGTAGGAAAAGCAAAGAGAACGAACGAATGAGGCCGATTGCGTACGCCATTTGCTCGACTCTGGAGGGGGTGAACCGTTTGTGAACTGGACATAACTTAACACACAGGCACACCACAATTAACGCAATTCGCACGCGTAGCACACACGCACACACACACACACACAAACACAGGCACCGCACGCAAATACACAGAAACACACACACACACACACACTTCTTCTCGTGAGCAAGGTTTTGGCTGGCCGGATGCCGTGACATGACTCTTTCACTCATGCTGCCCCACATTGGGCAGCAAGCACCTCACTAGCACCGGCCTCGCTAGGGGGCGTAGCTCAGCTACGTGAAAGAGTCGGTAAGCGACTGGCTTTGGCAACAGAACAGGGAATACATGATGTGGTGGCAGCAGCTGCAGCTGCAATTTTGGCATTGGTTGGCAGCAGCTCACATCCTGTGACCGCTTGGTATTTCTTCAGCTGCGCTATGCGCTTGACAGAGCCGTGTCCCCATCGACGATGCCAGAGCTTGACCTTAGCGATGGCAGCAGTGATTGCGGCTGCTGACATGATTGGTTTGGGTGTGGTTGGTACAACCGCATTGGCAGTTGCCGTTATCTTGTTGATGTCATGTTTCACTGACTTGATGATGTATAGGTTCCCAACACGCATGATAGTGATATCAATTCCTCTCAGAGTATGAGTGATAATGACTGCATATGATTGCGCATGCCGGCAAGATGATACAGCTTGTGCAGAAGGCCATGCA
>JANXUK010000114.1 GCA_025356275.1 Sphingomonadales bacterium
CGAAAATCGCCGTAAATCCGCCGATGTATAATCCGTTCGAACACCAATCGCTGCCGCCATCGCAAGCCTCCTTGTGCTTGCTCCGGTGAATCAGAAAATTACCGACTTGGAAATCCCCCACGTGAGTCAGCCTCAACGGGACTTGGTATTACCCCGCATTGACTCACCGCAACGTGGCGGAACGAAATCGACCAAGTTTATTCCCGACCCTGTGTCCGGCTCGAATGTCCAGTGTTGGCAGAAACGGCCGCTGAGCCGCTCACGTGGAAATGGCAAGAATGTCCACGAGCTTACGGCGCGTGCCGACCCAATTAAAGTCGTTCGCTCCCGTCTGCCGAATGTCTGGTGATGATGAAAGCCGCCGTTTGCAGTGGGCGTCCGCGAAACGCTAAGTCCATCAGTCTTGGACTATGGGTCGTAATACTATAGCATTGAATGCACCAATGGTTCTGCGGCGGCGAGGCTTCTAATACGTTGACCTACGGCCTCGCAGCCGGATCAATCTGCGTGGGACATGAACAGGATGACCGATGTCGCTCAAGCACCTTACCCTTCTGGCTCTCGCACTCGCGCTCACCTGTCAAGGGTCCGCAATGGCTGAGCAACCGGGTCATGTCACCGGCGTAGGCGGCGTCTTCGTCAAAAGTAAGGACCCCAAAGCCCTTGCGCAATGGTATCGCGAGGTATTGGGCCTTGACGTTAAGCCATGGGGTGGAGCCGCACTCCCCTTCGATGCGCCTGGCCACCCCCCCCAAAGTATCCTGGACGGCCTTTCCGGATTCCAGCAATTATATGGGGCCCTCGACACGGGAGTTCATGATCAACTTTGCGGTGGATGACATGGACGCGATTATCGCGCGCCTCACCAAGAAGGGCGTTCCGATCCTGAAGCGCGATGACAACGACACCTTCGGCCGATTCGCCTGGATCCAGGACCCTGACGGCACCAAGGTCGAGCTTTGGCAGCCGAAGAGGCCGACATGATCGTCATCGATGCCGCGAGGTGATCCGACCATGCCGCGTACGTCTCGCATTGGCTGGAAGCGCTCCAGGGTGACAGCCGAGCGATATTCCGGACATCGCGATATGCCGAAAGCGCAGCGCGTTATCTGCATGGACTGGCGATTCCGGTGCCGTGGTAACTCTAACAGCCTCCCCGTGCGGGAGGCTTTTTTTATGCGACGCCGGTGGTGCCGTGACGCCTGGTCCTCGCCGACAGACAATGCCCCAATGAACGACATCTCCTATTTTCGCGAGACCAACCATCGACGCAAGTTCGTGCCGTTCGGCATCCGTCAGATCGATCGCCTGATGCACATGTATGTGATCGGTCAGACCGGAGTTGGTAAATCCACCCTGATCGAGACACTGGCCCGTGGCGACCTTTATGGCGGGCGAGGCTTCGCTCTCCTCGATCCTCATGGTGATCTGGCTGAGCAGATGCGCGATGCCGCCGAACGATCGGGTCGGTCATACTTCTACGTCGATGCGTCGGCATCCAATCAGCCCTACGGGTTCAATCCCCTGCGCCGGACTCGCGAGGACAAGATCCCGCTTGCCGTCAATGACCTCATGGATGCCATGCACAAGCTCTGGGGGGATGCCTGGGGCGTGCGTGTGCTCCGCAACAGCCTCTACGCACTCATCGAACGCGATGGCTCGACCCTGCCCGACATCCTGCGCATGTTCGCCGACAAGGCATTTCGCAAAGGCGTCGTAGCCACCATCCGCAATCGGGTTGTCAAAGCATACTGGCGCGATGAATTCGAGAAATATCCCGATCGCCAGCGCGCAGAGGTGGTGGCGCCAGTGCAGAACAAGCTCGGCGGGCTGCTAATCGATCCTCATCTTTACCGGATGCTGGTGTTGCCGCAGATCCCGATCAGCATCCGCAAGCTCATGGACCAGGGCGGCATCCTCATCGTCAATCTTGCCAAAGGCGCGCTCGGCGCGGAAAGCGCTGATGTGCTGGGGAGCATGATAGTCGCGACGAGCGGCATTGCGGCCATGTGCAGGGCTGACACCGCGATCGAGAACGGTCGTCCGTTCTTCCTCTACGCCGACGAATTTCAGAACTTCACCACCCTGTCATTTGCCACCATGCTTCCCGAACTGCGCAAGATGGGCGTCGGGCTGGTCCTTGCTCATCAGCATCAGCATCAGCATCTGCATCAGCTGCACGCGGACGTGCTTCATGCCGTGCTGGGGAATGCGGGAACGCTGATCGCCTTTCGCGTCGGGTCAGAAGATGCAGCGCTGATCGCTAGGCAATTGCAACCGACCTTCGAAATTCTTGATATTCTGAATCTGCCCAATCGGCGCTTTTACACACGCATGATGATCGACGGCGTGCCGAGCAGGCCGTTTAGCGCTGATTTGCCTTGCACAACGTAACGTGAGCGCGATCACGTTCGGTGCCAAATCGGTGCCAAAACATTCCAATTTGTAGGGAGACTACCCTAACCCATTGAATTTTTGGTAGCGGAGGAGGGACTCGAACCCCCGACACGCGGATTATGATTCCGCTGCTCTAACCAGCTGAGCTACTCCGCCCCGGGGGGCCATGCGGCGGGATCGTTGAGCGGTTCCCTTCGCAGGCGGCGCTATTACGGTGCGGTGCTGGCCGGGTCAACCGCCGAATTGCTCACAAATCGCCGCGCGCATGGCGGATTTGGAACCAGCGCGCGACATTGCGATTGTGCTGCTCCAGCGTGGTGGCAAAGGCGTGCCCGCCGGTGCCATCGGCCACCATATACAGCGCGTCGGTATGCGCCGGATGCAGCACCGCCTCGATCGCCGACCTACCCGGATTGGTGATCGGGCCCTTGGGCAGGCCGGTCATCGCATAGGTGTTATAGCCGTTTACTGCGGTAATCTCCGACTGACGGATGCGGCGGCCAAGCGGCTTACCCTTGGTAATCGGATAGATGATCGTCGGGTCCGCCTGTAGCATGATGCCCTTGCGCAGCCGGTTTTCATACAGGCCCGCCACCATCGCGCGTTCCGACGGTTTGCCGGTCTCTTTCTCGACGATCGAGGCTAGGGTCAGCGCTTCTGCCGCGCTATGCACCGGCAGGTCGGGCGCGCGCGCCGCCCAGAGCTTGTCGAGCCGCGCAGTCATCGCCGCCTGCATCCGGTTCAGCACCGCCTGACGCGGCTCCCCGGGGCGAAAATCATACGTATCGGGCAGCACCGAGCCTTCGGCGGGCATCGCCAGCGGCCCGGTCAGAAACGGCTGCGCCTGCAACCGCTGCGCCACCTGGATCGAGGGCATGCCCTCCGGCACGGTCAGGAACCGGCGCAGCGCCAGATTACCCTCTATGATGCGCACGATCATCGATTCGCTGGCATGCGCGGGGATCAGGAACTCACCCGCCTTGATCGTGCCGCCGCCCCACGCCAGCAGCCGCGCGTGAAAGCGGAACGCACGCTCCGAATAGATAAAGCCATGATCGGCCAGCTTGATCGAGATGGTGTTGAGCGTCGCCCCCTCGGGCACCACAAAGGCGGTGTCATGCCCCAGCGGCCCATGCCCCCACCAGCTGCGCAGCACATTGCCCGCCCCCGCCAGCAGCGCCAATCCCGCCAGCAGCGGCCACAGTCGGCGGGGCCGGTCCATCACCGGGATCAGGCGCGCCCGGGGGTCACAGGGATTTTACGATCAGGCTCGCGTTGGTGCCACCAAAGCCGAAGCTGTTATTAAGCGCGGCGCGCACCTTACGCTTTTTGGCGACATGCGGCACCAGATCGACCCCCTCACAGCCCTCATCGGGGTTATCGAGATTGAGCGTCGGCGGCACGATCTGATCGCGCAGCGCCAGGATGCAGAAGATCGTCTCCACCGCGCCCGCCCCGCCCAGCAGATGTCCGATAGCCGATTTGGTGCTGCTCATCGAAACGGTGCCCAGCGCGTCGCCGAACAGTCGCCGCACCGCGCCAAGCTCGATCGTGTCAGCCATGGTCGAGGTGCCGTGGGCGTTGATGTAATCGATGTCACCGGGGGTCATCCCGGCCTTCTTCAGCGCCATTTGCATCGAACGGAACGCGCCCGAACCCTCTGGATGCGGCGCGGTGACGTGATAGGCGTCGCCGGACAGGCCATAGCCCACGACTTCCGCGTATATCTTGGCGCCGCGCGCTTTGGCGTGCTCATATTCCTCCAGCACCACGACCCCGGCGCCCTCGCCCATGACGAAACCGTCGCGGTCCTTGTCATAGGGGCGGCTGGCGGCCTCGGGCCGGTCATTGAAGCTGCAATTGAGCGCGCGTGCCTGCGCAAAACCGGCGATGCCGATCGGGCAGACCGTGCCCTCGGCGCCGCCCGCCAGCATGATATCGGCGTCATCGTCCTTGATCATCCGCGCCGCGTCACCGATTGAATGCGCGCCGGTGGAGCAGGCCGTCACCACCGCGTGGTTCGGACCCATCAGGCCATATTTGATCGAGACCTGCCCCGAGATCAGGTTGATCAGCCGCCCATGCACGAAATGCGGCGACACCCGCCCCGGCCCCTTTTCGGCCAGCACCAGCGATTCGCTCTCGATACCGGGCAGCCCGCCGATCCCCGAACCGATCGAGCAACCGGCGCGCAGCCGCGTTGCCTCGTCCATTTCGGTCAGGCCCGCGTCTTCCAACGCCTGCCCCGCAGCATCGATGCCATAGATGATGAACGGATCGACCTGTCGCTGGATCTTGTGATCCACCCGCTTGCCAGGGTCGAAGCCATAGGGATGCCCAGCGGGCTTCACTTCGCAGGCGATGGTGCATTTCTGGTCCGAGGCATCGAAACGCGTGATCGTGCCCGCGCCCGACTTGCCGGCGATAAGGTTCGCCCAAGCAGTCTCGACATTCGCGCCCAGCGGCGTGACGAGACCCAGTCCGGTTACAACGACACGACGCATCTTTTACTCTCCGTGCTGGATAGCGCGGCCGGACAGCCTGACACAGGCCTGATACGCACGCCCCGAAAACGGCCCGGTACGGCCGCGCTTTCCGGCTGGCTCAGCTCTTGTGTTCGTCGATATATTTGATCGCGTCGGAGACGGTGGCGATCTTTTCGGCGGCATCGTCGGGGATTTCCACGCCGAATTCTTCCTCGAACGCCATCACCAGTTCGACGATGTCAAGGCTGTCCGCGCCCAAATCGTCGATAAAGCTTGCATCCTCGGTCACCTTTTCGGCTTCGACGCCCAGATGTTCGACAACGATTTTTTTAACCCGGTCGGCGGTGTCGCTCATGGTAATCCCCTCGGTCAGCGGATGGATGGTCATTCAGCGCCGCCCTAAAGCGCAGGCGGGCCGGTGGCAAGCGTAGTTTGGCCCAATAAGCCGGGTTCAGCCCACCACCCGCAAGCTGAGTTCGCGCAGCTGCCTGGTGGTAGCGGGTGCAGGCGCGCCCATCATCAGGTCCTCGGCCCGCTGGTTCATTGGAAACACCACGACCTCGCGGATGTTGGGCTCATCGGCCAACAGCATGACGATGCGATCCACCCCCGGCGCCGAGCCACCATGCGGCGGCGCGCCGAATTTGAAGGCGTTCATCATGCCGGCGAAATTGGCATCGACATCGGCGGCGCTGTAGCCAGCGATTTCGAACGCCTTGTACATGATGTCGGGCCGGTGATTACGGATCGCCCCCGAGCTGAGTTCGACGCCGTTGCAGACGATGTCATACTGCCACGCCTTGATATCGAGCGGGTCCATCGTTTCCAGCGCGTGCAATTCGCCCTGCGGCATGCTGAACGGATTGTGGCTGAAATCGACCTTCTTCGCGTCCTCGTCATACTCGTACATCGGAAAATCGACGATCCAGCAGAATTCAAAGCAATTTTCCGCGATCAGCCCCAATTGCTCACCGATCCGCGTGCGCGCCGCGCCGGCCAGCTTGGACGCCGGCAATTCCTTGCCGGCGGCGAAGAACAGGCCATCGTCGGGACCGAGGCCGAGCGTGTCATAGAGCGCAGCCATCTTGTCTGGCCCATGGTTCTTCGCAATCGGCCCGCCGAATTCGCCGGCCTTGCGCGTGACATAGCCGAGGCCGGCATGCCCCTCGCCGCGCGCCCATTCGTTCATCTCGTCGAAGAATTTGCGGCTCTTTTCGGCGGTAGCCGGGGCCGGGATGGCGCGGACTACACCTCGCTCGCCGGCGATCCGGTCGAACAGGCCGAAGCCAGAGCCCTTGAATGCCTCGGTCACGTCGGAGATCAGCAGCGGATTGCGCAGATCGGGCTTGTCCGAGCCGTATTTGAGCATCGACGTGGCATAGGGGATACGCGGGAAACTGCCCGAGGGCGTTACCTTGCGCCCATTGGCGAATTCGGCAAACACCCCAGCTAGAACCGGCTCAATCGCTTCAAAAACATCATCTTGCGTGACGAAGCTCATTTCGAAATCGAGCTGGTAAAATTCGCCCGGCG
Source organism: Sphingomonadales bacterium (assembly GCA_025356275.1). GTDB lineage: Bacteria > Pseudomonadota > Alphaproteobacteria > Sphingomonadales > Sphingomonadaceae > Novosphingobium. The sequence continues at coordinate 6,417 of JANXUK010000114.1, forward strand.
AGCGGTCCGCGCGCGCATCCTCGTCGCGAAAGCACGGCGCGATCTGGAAATAGCGGTCGAAGCCGGCCACCATCAGCAGCTGCTTGAACATCTGCGGCGCCTGCGGCAGCGCATAGAATTTGCCCGGATGCACCCGGCTGGGCACCAGATAATCGCGCGCACCCTCGGGGCTGCTGGCGGTCAGGATCGGAGTCTGAAACTCGGTAAAGCCCTGCGCCACCATCCGCTGACGCAGTGACGCGATGACGCCCGCGCGCAGCATCATATTGGCATGCACCTTCTCGCGCCGCAGATCGAGGAAGCGGTAGCGCAGGCGGATATCCTCGGGATAATCCTGCTCGCCCGCCACCGGCATCGGCAATTCCTCGGCGCGCGAAATCACCGTGGCCGCCCTCGCGAACACCTCGATGGCGCCGGTGGCAAGGCCGGTGTTCACCGTGTCACCGCGCCGCGACTTGACTACGCCGTCGATGGTGACGACGCTTTCGACCCGCAAACCTTCCAGCACCGCCAGCGCCGGCGTATCGCTATCCGCCACGATCTGGGTGATGCCATAATGATCGCGCAGGTCGACGAACAGCACGCCCCCGTGGTCGCGCTTGCGGTGGACCCAGCCCGACAGGCGGACCTCGGCCCCGACCTCGGCGACGCCAAGCGCCCCGCAATTGTGCGAACGATAGGGATGCGACATTGAAACTCTTTCCATTTCGCCGACATTGGGGCAGGGAGAAGCGCGGCTATCTCTGGTTGGTCGCCACGCGCGGCTAACACGCGATGGCCGCGCAATTGTCAAGCCGCTGCCCCGCACGGGGTTAACCCTCACGCCCCGCACGGGGCCAACCTAAAGGCCCGCGCCCCCTGCTGACGCCGCCAAACAGAAAAGTCCGATGAAGATACATCCGCTGATTAACACGTCGCAACCGCTGGCTGAGCTTTGCGCCCGCCTCGCCAAGGCCGATTTCATCTGCGTCGACACCGAATTCATGCGCGAGAGCACCTATTGGCCCGAACTGTGCCTGATCCAGGTGGCCGACAGCGAGGAGGCCGCCGCGATCGACCCGATGGCGCCGGGCATCGACATGACCCCGTTGCTCGACCTGATGACCGCCAATGAGGACGTACTGAAAATCTTTCACGCCGGCGGGCAGGATGTGGAGATCATCTTCAACCTGACCGGGCGCACGCCGCACCCGATTTTCGACACCCAGATCGCGATGATGGCGATCAGCCAGTCTGAGCAGATCGGCTATTCCAACCTGTGTGAGAGCTGGCTGGGGTTGGTGGTGGACAAGGGCGCGCGGTTTACCGACTGGTCGCGGCGCCCCCTGACCGAGCGGCAGATCGAATATGCCATCGGTGACGTGACCCATCTGTCGAAGATTTTCCCCAAGATCCTCAAACGCCTGATCAAGACCGGGCGTGGCGCGTGGCTCAATGCCGAGATGGAGAAGCTGGCAGATCCCGAGCATTATCGCAGCGATCCCGACACCGTGTGGCACCGGGTCAAGGCGGCGGGGCGCAATCCCGCCGTTCTGGGCCGGCTGAAGGCCATCGCGGCTTGGCGCGAATATGAGGCGCAGGACAAGAACATCCCGCGCGGGCGGATCGCGCGCGACGAGACGCTGGCCGATCTGGCCAGCCATCCGCCCAAGGTGCAGGCCGATCTCGCCAAGGTGCGCGGGCTGTCCGCCGGGTGGAAGGATAATGAGATCGGGCGCCGGCTAATGTCCGCCATCGCCAATTCGCAGCCCCTGCCCGACAGCGAACTGCCGCCCAAGACCCCGCGCGGCGCGCCGCTGGGCAAGGAGGGCGCGTTGGTCGCCGATCTGCTCAAGCTGCTGCTCAAAATCCGCAGCCGCGAGATCGACGTCGCCTCGCGGCTGCTGGCGCGCAGCGATGATCTGGAGTTGCTGGCAGCGGGCGTGCGCAAGGGTCTGCCGATCTTGGAGGGCTGGCGCTTTGAGGTGTTCGGGCGCGACGCGCTCGATCTGGTCGAGGGCAAGATGGCCTTTGCGGTCGTCGAAGGCCGGCTGAAAATGACCCATACCGATGACGTTGCAGTGGTCGAGCCGCCGGTCCCGCCGCTGGCCGATGACGACGAGCCGATGCCGGTGTTCGCTTCTGACGAAGCTCCCGAGGATGCCGCTGGCGACGAATGACGACCTATCACCCCACCTTGAAGCAGCTGCAATACCTCGTCGCGCTGCATCAGGCGGGGCATTTCGGCCGCGCCGCCGATGCGTGTTTCGTCTCGCAATCGACGCTGTCGGCGGGGTTGCGCGATCTGGAGAGCCTGCTGGGCGTGGTGCTGGTGGAGCGGACCAAGCGCGCGGTGCGGTTCACCCCGCTGGGCAATGCGGTGGTGGCCAAGGCGCACCGCATCCTACGCGAGGCCGAGGAACTGTCGGACATGGTCCACTGCGCCGGGCAGCCGCTGTCGGGCGAGGTGCGGATGAGCGTGATCCCCACCATTGCCCCGTTCCTGCTGCCGCGCATGCTGCCGCGCCTGCGCGCCGATCGCCCTAGTCTGAAGCTGTTCCTGCGCGAGGAGCCATCTGCCGCCGCGATGGAATCGCTGCATCACGGGCGGGCGGATTGCGTCCTTTTGGCGCTGCCCTTTGCCACCGGCGAGGTCGAGAAGGAGACGATTGAGCTCGACGCTTTGTACTTGGCCTTCCCCAAGGACGCTTTTGTCCAGGATTGGCCGCTCGACCCCCCCGCCGAAATCACCCCGGACCTGATCGATGAGAACCGGCTGCTGCTGCTGGAGGACGGGCATTGCCTGAAGGACCACGCGCTGGCCGCCTGCAACCGCCCGGGATTGCGCGCGAGTGCGATGATGATCGGCACCTCGCTGCATACGCTGGTGCAGATGGTGGACAATGGCCTGGGGCTGACCATGCTGCCCGAGATGGCGCTGGATGCCGGGATATTGAATGGCACCAATGTGGTGGCGCGGCCATTGGCCTCGGCGGGCGCCAACCGCGAGATTGCGCTGGTGTGGCGGAAAAACTCGCCCCGGGCTGTGGAGTTTCGATTGCTGGCGGAGGAATTGCGGGCGGGATGACACCCCCCTCAATCCATATGCTTCAAACCCACCCGCAGATAATCCCACCCCGTCACCAGCGTCAGCACCGCCGCCAGCCATAGCGTGGTCAGCCCCACCGTATGCGGAATATTCACCGCCATCCCGGCCACATCCAGGGTCCACCACGGCATCGCGACACCCAGGATCAGCGCGCCCAAAGACACCATCTGACAGGCGGTTTTCCACTTGGCGAGCGCCGATACCGGCACCGACACCCGCACACCGCCAAGAAATTCGCGCAGGCCCGACACGGTAATCTCGCGCACCACGATGATCACGCCGGCCACCACATGCAGGTCGCCGACATAAGGCCCGGTCAGCACGCCCTTGGCGGTCAGCACCAGAATCACCGCCGCGACCATGATCTTGTCGGCAATCGGGTCGAGGAAAATCCCCAGCTTGCTGACCGTGCCCTGCGCGCGGGCGACATAGCCGTCGAAATAGTCGGTGATGCCCATCATCGCATAGACCACGAAACCCGCCGCATACCCCGCCGGCCAGTGCGGCCACCACAGCAGCGCGACCAGCAACGGCACCGTGACGATACGCGACAGCGTGAGCAGATTGGGCAGGGTCAGCATCGTCCGACCTCATAGCCGCAAATGCGCCGGGGCAAAAGCCGTCCCAAACCGCTTGCCGCCGCGCGCGACTTCGCTAGGGACTTGTTCGGCAAGGAATGGGTGCGGGCGCATAAAAGCAATCGGGATGACATGACCACCTCTACCCACCTCCTCCGCAGCCGGCGTTTTCTGCCGCTGTTTGTGACCCAGCTGCTCGGCGCGTTCAACGACAATCTGTTCAAAAACGCGATGGTGCTGTTCGTGGTGTACAGCGTCTATGATTCGGAAGCCGCCGAGGGCAAGTTCAGCGCGCTCGCCTCGGGCCTGTTTATCCTGCCGTTCTTTCTGCTGTCCTCGCTGTCGGGGCAATTGGCCGATATGCGCGACAAGGCCCGGATCATCCGCATCATCAAGGCTTGCGAGATCGGCATCATGCTGATCGGCGGCGCCGGGCTGATGCTGGCATGGCGGCATATCGCGGTGGAGGCGGCGGCGATCCCGCTGATGCTGGTCGCGCTACTGGCGATGGGCGTGCATTCGACCTTTTTCGGTCCGATCAAATACGCCATCCTGCCACAGCATCTGCGCGAGAACGAGGTGCTGGCCGGCACCGGGCTGGTTGAGGCGGGGACCTATCTGGCGATTCTGGCGGGGACCATTCTGGCCGGCTGGATTCCAGTGCAATGGGCGGCGGGGGGCGTGGTGATCACCGCGCTGGCCGGCTATGTCACGGCGCGCAAAGTGCCCCCTGCCCCGCCGCAGCATACGATCGAGCCGCTCGATTTCCACATCATCCGCGCCTCCTACACGCTGATCCGCCGCACGATGGAGGATCGCCGCGTGTTCCTGGCGATCATGGCGATCAGCGTGTTCTGGGCGATCGGCACCGTGCTGTTCATCCAGTTTCCACCGCTGGCCAAGAACGTGCTGTCCGCCAGCAAGGAGGTAGCCAGCCTGTTTCTGGTGATCTTCTCGGTCGGGGTGGCGGCCGGGTCGATGGCGATCAACGCCGCGCTGCGCGGCAAGGTCTCGGCGCGGTGGTCGCCGCTGGCGGTGTTGGCGATGGGTGCCTGCGTCGTGTGTTTCGAGCAGGTGTGCGAACATTGGGGACCCGCCGCCCCGGGCCAGCTGCTCAACGTTCCGCAATTCCTGGGGCATCCGCTGGCGCTGGCGCTGCTGGCCAGCCTGGGCGGCATAGCAGTGGCAGGCGGCATGTTCGTGGTGCCGCTCTATGCGTTTCTGACCACCTTCGTGGACCGCTCACAGACCGCGCGAACCATTGCGGCCAACAATGTGGTCAATTCGGGGGCCATGGTGCTGGGCGCGGGCATCGCCATCACGCTGAGCGGGATCGGGGTCGCCATCGTCCACCAATTGCTGCTCAGCGCGGCGATGTGCGTGGTGTCGGCATATCTGGCGCTCCTCCTGTATCGCGCCGAGTGTCGGGTGGGGTAATTGGCCAGCCCATTCTATTTGGCCAGCCCATTCTATCCGGGTCGACATTCAGTCCAGGTATCGCCGAGCCGAAGGCAACCGCAGGACAAAATCGTGGTTATTCGGAACCCGGCGCGCAGCGTACTTCTGTACGCGAGCACCGGAAGCCCGGAGAACCGCGATTTGCAGGCCCGCCTGGGCTGAATGTTCAGGCTATGAACGCCACCACCGCCAGGAAGCAGGCACAATAGGCCAGCAGGAAACCCCGGACGTCAGAGCCGGTGATCGGTCCGGGATGGACCGGACCGCGCCGCAGCATGGACACAAACGCATGACTGCCCCGCTCCATTGCCGAGCCAATTTCTTCGCCGGCTTGGCGGACGGTGCGCATGGCCTGCTGCGCCAAGGGTTCGGGCGCCGTGTGGCGCAGGTTACGAAGGCTTTGCGGGCGCCGAACATGCGGCGGCAGCTGCTTCAGGAAAGGGTGATTGGCTGTTTCGTCGCCAAGGACAAGTGCTCTTCTCATGGTTCTGGTTTAAGTATTCGTTCATCATTCGGCCAGATGTTGCATAATGGTTAACAGCCGCCGTCCCTAAGCGAAACAGTAATTGGTTAAGGCGCGCTGTAACCCGCATAAAACCTCATTTGTTGGGTTGGCGTCTAGCTACGCAAACCGGATCAAATCCCCACTCCCCGCCCCCGCACTGTCCCATTTTGGGCAAGCCGCCCCCCGGCATACTAAACGAATCGGGCCTTATGCGTCCGAAAGCGCGACGATGTAGCGCCATTCCTCGGGCGTAATCACCGACACCGACAGCCGGGACAGCCGCACCAGCTCGATCCCCGCCAGCGCCGGGTCGGCCTTGATCTCGCGCAGCGTAACCGCGCGCGCCAGTTTGCGCAGCGGCTTGACCTTCACCGCCGCCCACTTGCCGGTGGGATCGCTGGGATCGGTCAGGCCGACCGCTGTGATCGCGCAAATGCCCACGATCTCCAGCCCGATGTTGGAGTGATAGAAGAACGCCTCGTCGCCCACCTGCATCGCGCGCAGATTGCCGGCGGCGCGGTGGTTGCGCACCCCGTCCCACGTCCCCTCGCCCTCGGCGATCAGCGTGTCCCAGCCATAGGCATCGGGTTCGGATTTCATCAGCCAGTAGGAATTGCTTGTGGTCATAATGGGGCATCCTTTACGCCGTCCTATCGCGAAGCCTGCCCGAGGACCACCATGCCAGCCGACGCTATCCCCACCCTGTCGATCGATACGCCGGAGCGGGCGTTTGCCGAGGCGCTGGGCGCCAGCCTGCGGCGATATGGCTTTGCGGTGGTGGCCGATCATGGGATCGATCCTGCGTTAATCGCGCGCGGCTGGGGGCTGACCGAGGCGTTCTTCGCGCTGCCCGAGGCTAGGAAGCGGCGCTGGTATACCGCCCGGGCCGGCGGCGCGCGCGGCTATACGCCTTTTCGGACCGAGATCGCCAAAGGCGCAGCGGCGCATGACCTCAAGGAATTCTGGCACATCGGGCGCGACCTGCCCGCCGGCCATCCGCATAGTGCCACGATGCCCCCGAACGTGTGGCCCGATGCGCCGGGCGACTTCCGCGAGACCTTCACGGCATTGTTCGCCGCGTTTGACCGTGTGGGCGCCAGGCTGCTCAGCGCCATCGCTACCGACCTTGGCCTGCCGGCAGACTGGTTCGCCGCGCCCACCACCGATGGCAATTCGGTGCTGCGGCTGCTGCATTACCCGCCGCTGGCCGATGCCCCCGCCGATGCGTTGCGCGCCGCGCCGCATGAGGACATCAACCTCATCACCCTGCTGCTGGGCGCCGAGGAGGCGGGGCTGGAGCTGTTGAGCCGCGATGGCGCGTGGCTGCCCGTGTCCCCGCCGCCCGCTGCGCTGGTGGTCAATATCGGCGATATGCTGGCGCGGCTGAGCAATGATGTGCTGCCCTCCACCACGCACCGCGTCCGCAATCCGTCGGCTGAGCGCACCGGGCACAGCCGCTATGCGATGCCGTTCTTTCATCATCTGGCGCCCGATTTCTTAATCGCCACGCTGCCAGGCTGCATCAGCGCGCGCCGCCCCAACCGCTACGCTCAGCCGATCACCGCCGATGCATCTCTTCAGCAACGCTTGCGCGAGATCGGGCTGCGCGGCTAATCCACTGCGGATAACAAGGGGCAACACCATGCAAGGCACTCCCGCAATCGGCCGCATCGGTATCTGGTCTACCGAGCTGCGCTTCGGCGATCCGGCAGCAGCGCGCGGCGCGGCGGCGGCGTTGGAGGGAATGGGCTATGGCGCATTGTGGGTGCCGGGGGGCATCGGCGGCGACATTACCGGTGATGTCGACCGGCTGCTGGGCGCAACCACGCGGATCCCGGTCTGTACCGGCATCATCAACATCTGGAAGCATGAGCCCGAGGACATCGCGGCGTGGTGGCACACGCTGACTGAGGCGGATCGGCGCCGGCTGCTGCTGGGTCTGGGGGTCAGCCACGGGCCGCTGATCGGTGAGGCATGGGCCAGGCCGCTGGGCGCGATGCGCGGCTGGATTGCGCGCGCCACGGCGGCGGGTATCCCGGCGGCGCAGCTGTGCGTTGCAGCGCTCGGCCCCAAGATGCTCGCGCTCTCGGGTGAGATCACAGCCGGCGCGCACCCCTATCTGATCACGCCGGCACACACCGCCGAGGCGCGGGCGATCCTCGGCGCCGGGGCCTTGCTGGCGCCCGAACAAGGTGTGATCCTGGAGGCCGATCCCGCCCGCGCGCGGCATCTGGCAGCCGAGGCGCTGACCCTATACCGGCGCCTGCCCAATTACGTGGCGTCATGGCGGCGGCTGGGCTTCAGTGAGGCCGAGATCGAGGAATGCCAGCCGCGCCTGCTGGAGGCGATCTTCGCGATGGGCAGCGCCAGTCAGATCGCTGCGCGGGTGCAGGAGCACCTCAATGCCGGCGCCGACCATGTGTGTTTGCAGGTGATCCACGGCGCCGGGTTGGACATGGCTGTGGCCATGGGCGTGTGGCGCGAATTGGCCGGCGAATTGCTCTAAACTACCCCCCGCGCAGCAATTGCACGCCCCAGTCGCGCTCGAACAGATAGAGCAATATCCGCGCCGCCCCGCCGCGCTCGCCTTCCAGCCCATCGTCGCGGTCGATCAACAGCCGCGCGTCATCATGCGCCAGCGGCAGCAGCCGGCCGATCTGCTCCAGCGTGGCGACGCGGAACGGGCTGTCCCCCGATTGCCGCGTGCCCAGCAATTCACCGCCGCCGCGCAGCCGCAGATCCTCCTCGGCCAGCCGGAACCCGTCCTGCGTCTCGCGCATCAGCGCCAGCCGCTCGCGCCCGGTTTCAGACAGCGCGCCGCCCCGCAGCAGCAGACATACCGATTTCTCCGCGCCCCTTCCCACCCGCCCGCGCAATTGGTGCAGCTGGGCAAGGCCGAATCGTTCGGCCTGCTCGATCACCATCAGCGTGGCATTGGGCACATCGACCCCGACCTCGATCACCGTCGTCGCGACCAGCAATTTCGCCGCCCCGCTGGCAAAGCGCGCCATCGCGGCATCCTTGACCTCGGGGCGCAGCTGGCCGTGGACCAGCACCACCGTGTCGCCGAACCGCGCGCTGAGTTCGGCATGGCGGGCCTCGGCGGCGGCGATATCGTCGACCTCGCTCTCGCGCACCATCGGGCACACCCAATAGGCCTGCCCCCCCCCTTTACCGTCGGCGCCCGCGATATGCCGCGCCAATGCGCTTGTCACGTCATCAATCCGCTCTAGCGCCACCACGCGGGTGTCGATCGGCTGACGCCCCGGCGGCATCTCGTCCAGCCGGCTGACATCCATCTCGCCATATTGCGCCAGGGTCAGTGTGCGCGGGATCGGCGTCGCGGTCATCGCCAGGCAATGCGGCGCGCGCCGGCCCTTCTGGGTCAGCATCAGCCGCTGGCTGACCCCGAACCGGTGCTGCTCATCAATCACCACCAGCGCGAGGTTCTTATACGTCACCGCATCCTGAAAGATCGCGTGGGTGCCGATGCAGATGTCGATACTGCCATCGACCAGCCCCATCAGGATCGCCTCGCGCCCGCGCCCCTTGTCGCGGCCCGTCAGCAGCGCGATGTTGATGCCGATGCCCGCCGCCATCCGGCTCAGCGTATCGTAATGCTGGCGCGCGAGGATCTCGGTCGGTGCCAACAGCGCCGCCTGCGCCCCCGCCTCCACCGCGACCAGCATCGCGGACAGCGCGACCACCGTCTTGCCCGACCCGACATCGCCCTGCAACAGCCGCAGCATCGGCGCGGATTGCGCCAGATCGCCCTCGATCTCCGCGATCGAACGCGCCTGCGCCCCGGTCAGCGCGAAGGGCAATTTGAGCCGCGCCCGCAACCCGCCATCGCCCCGCAATGGCGAACCCTTGCGCGCGCGCCCCGCCGCCCGCACCAGCATCAGCGCCAGACTGTTGGCGAGCAGCTCGTCATAGGCGATACGGTCGCGCGCCGCCGGGTCGCTGCCCTGATGCGCCGCGATCAGCGCCTCGCGCCACGCCGGCCATTTCTCGCGCGCCAGCAGCGCCGGCTCGATCCACTCGGGCAATGCCGGCAGCAAAGCCAAAGCCTGCGCCGCCAGAGCCGCCAGCCGGCCCTGCGTCAGCCCCTCGGACAGCGGATAGACCGCCTCATGCAACTGCCCCAGCGCGCCGGCGCTATCCTCGGCGATATGGTCGGGGTGGACGATCTGGCGGCTCTGGCCATACAGATCCAGCCGCCCGGCTACCCACCGCTTTTCGCCCAGCGGCAGCGCTTTCTTGGCAAAGCCGGTGTTGCGGCCAAACCAGGTCAGCGCGCAAATATCGCCCGCGCTATCCTCGGCCAGCACCCGCAGAGGCCCGCGCCCCGGCGAAGAGCGATACTCACGCGGGGTCAGCGCGATGACGATATGCTCGCCGGCGACCCCCTCGTCCAGCGTGGCCACCGCCCGCCGGCTGACGAAGCGATCGGGCATATGATAGGCTATGTCCCGCACCCGCGCGAGGCCCAGCCGCTCCAGCGGGCGCGCCAGCCCCGGCCCGACGCCCTTCAGGCTATCGATCGCGGCGAACAGCGGGTTGAGGCATTCGGGGCGCATGACGCCTCATAAAGCCAAACGCCGATTTCGCCAGATCAGGATTGCCCTGCTTGATCTGCCGCGCGCCCTCGCCTACCGCCGCCGCGATGCCTGCCGAACTGCCCGCCGAGACACCTGCCGAAACACCGCCGCGCCTGCGCGCGATGCGTTTCCGCGCATGGCATCGTGGCACGCGTGAGGCCGATTACATGATCGGCGGCTATTTCGACCGCTATCACGCCAGCTGGAGCGAGGCCGAGTGCGTCTGGTTCGAGGCGCTGATCGACGAGGATGATGCCGACATCATGGGATGGGCCCTGGGCTCGATCGCGGTGCCGGCGCGCTATGCTGGCGATGCCATGACGGCGATGCAACGGCTCGATTACGTTCAGATCATCCGCTGATCATGCCGGATATTGCCCGCATTCTTGCCGCAAAGGTGCCGCTGACGCTGACCGGCTTGGCGCGCGGGGCCCAGCCGCTGGTGCTGGCCGATCTGGCGCGCGCCGCCTTTGCGCAGGGGCACCGCGCGGTGTTCATCGCCCCCGACGAGGCGGCGATGCGCGCGCTGGGCGAAACCGCGCCGTTCTTCGCGCCTGAGCTGGAGGTGATCGAGTTGCCGGCGTGGGATTGCCTGCCGTATGATCGCGCCAGCCCGGCGCTATCGGTATCGGCGCGGCGGCTGGCGGCGCTGCACCGTTTGCAGGCGCCCCTGACCGCCCCGCAATTGCTGGTCACCACGATCAACGCGGTGCTGCAACGCGTACTAACCCGGTTCCGCATCCGCGAATCGGTGCGGCTGATCCGGCCCGGCCTGTCGATGTCGCGCGAGAGCCTGACCGCGCTGCTGGTCCGTCAGGGCTATGCCCGCACCGATACCGTGGCCGATGCCGGCGAATTTGCGGTGCGCGGCTCGATCTTCGACATCACGCCCTCGGGGCTCGATCAGGGGCTGCGGCTTGATTTCTTTGGCGACGAGATCGAGACGCTGCGGCTGTTCGACCCCGCCACCCAGCGTTCCACCGGGACCGCGTCCGACCACCTGCTCTTGCCGGCCAGCGAGGCGCTGCTCGATGAGGCCAGCATCAAGCGGTTTCGCAGCGGTTACCGCGAGGCCTTTGGCGCCAATGCCACCGCCGACCCGCTGTATACTGCGGTCAGCGAGGGGCGCAGGTTGGCGGGCATGGAGCATTGGCTGCCGCTGCTGGAGGACCGGCTGGAGAGCGTGTTCGACCATCTTGGCGCCAGCGATCTGGTGGTGATCGATGCCGGCGCGGCGGCGGCGGCGGATGAGCGGCTTGCCGATATCGCCGATTACCACCACGCGCGGACCGAGACATCGGGCAAGGCCGCCGGCTCGTACCGCCCGCTTGGCTCCGCCGCGCTGTACCTCACTGGTGATGAACTGACCGCCGCATTGGCCGCCGCGCGCACTCACCGCGCCGAACCCTTTGCCCAGCCGGACAGCAGAGCGTCGCTGGGCTTCGGCTTTGCCAGCGGGCGTGATTTCGCCCCCGAACGCGCACGGGCCGAAAACATCTACGAGGCCGCCGCCCGCCACCTGCAATCCGCCGCCAGCGCCGGTAAGCGCGCGATGTTCGCCGCCTACAGCATTGGCAGCCGCGCGCGGATCACCGCGATCCTCGGCGAGGCGCAGGCACCGATCCCCACCCTGGCCGATAGCTGGCAGGAGGCGTTGGCCATCGGCGCCAGCGGGCGCGTCGCGGCGCTGGTGCTGCCGCTGGAGTCCGGCTTTGCCAGCCCCGATATTGACCTCATCACCGAGCAGGACCTGCTGGGCGACCGGCTGGTCCGCCGCAAGAAGCGCAAGAAAAGCGCCGATGCCTTCCTCGCCGAACTGGCCGCGCTCGCCCCCGGTGACCTGGTGGTGCATATGGAGCATGGCATCGGCCGTTATGAGGGGCTGCACTCGATCCCGGTCGGCACCAGCCCACATGATTGCGTGATGCTGTCCTATGCCGGCGGCGACAAGCTTTATATCCCGGTCGAGAATATCGATGTCCTCTCGCGCTTTGGCAGCGAAAGCGAAGGCGTCGCGCTGGATCGCCTCGGCGGTGAGGGGTGGCAGCGGCGCAAGGCGAAGCTCAAGGAACGCATCCGCGCCATCGCGCATGAATTGTTGCGCACTGCCGCCGCGCGGGCGCTCAGGACCGCGCCGGTGCTGCTGCCCGATGCCGCCGCCTATGCGCAATTCGTCGACCGTTTCCCCTGGGCCGAGACCGAGGATCAGGAGGCCGCCATCGCCGATGTGCTGGAGGATCTCGCCGCCGGAAAGCCAATGGACCGGCTGGTGTGCGGCGATGTCGGTTTCGGCAAGACAGAAGTGGCGTTGCGCGCCGCCTTCACCGCCGCCATGGCCGGGCTTCAGGTCGCAGTCGTTGCGCCGACCACGCTGCTCGCGCGTCAGCATCACAATGGCTTTACCGAGCGTTTCAGCGGCTTCCCGGTCAATGTCGGGCGCCTGTCGCGGCTGGTGCCCGAGAAGGAGGCGGTGGCCACCCGCGCCGCGCTGAGCGATGGCCAGACCGATATCGTCATCGGCACCCACGCCATCCTGTCCAAGCAGGTGAAGTTCAAGCGGCTGGGGCTGGTCATCGTCGATGAGGAGCAGCGGTTCGGCGTCACCCACAAGGAAAAGCTCAAGCAGCTGCGCGCCGATGTCCATGTGCTGACGCTGACCGCTACGCCGATCCCGCGCACGTTGCAGATGGCGATGTCGGGCCTGCGCGAGCTGTCCACCATCCAGACGCCCCCGGTCGACCGCCTCGCGGTGCGGACCTATGTGATGGAGTGGGACGATGTGGTGATGCGCGAGGCCTTGCTGCGCGAACATCATCGCGGCGGGCAGAGCTTTATCGTGGTGCCGCGCATCGCCGATATGGCCGAGCTGGAGGATTGGCTGCGCGGCCGCGTGCCCGAGATCAGCTTCGTCTCCGCCCACGGCCAGATGGCGCCCAGCGAGGTGGAGGAGCGGATGAGCGCGTTTTATGAGCGGCGCTACGATGTCCTGCTGTCGACCACCATTGTTGAGAGCGGGCTGGATATTCCCTCGGCGAATACCATCATCATCCATCGTGCAGAACGGTTTGGCCTGGCGCAGCTGTACCAGTTGCGCGGCCGCGTGGGGCGGGCCAAGCTACGCGCCTATGCGTACCTGACTACGCCGGCGGGGCGCGCGATCGGGTCAGTGGCGGAGAAGCGGCTGAAGGTGCTGGGCGATCTCGATTCGCTGGGCGCGGGGTTTCAGCTGGCCAGCCATGACCTCGATATTCGCGGCGCCGGCAACCTGCTGGGCGATGAGCAATCGGGGCATATCCGTGAGGTTGGCTTCGAATTGTATCAGTCGATGCTGGAGGATGCGATCCTGGCGGTGCGCTCGGGCGACCTGGAGAGCGAGAGCGACCGGGGCCTCAGCCCGCAGATCACCGTCGATGCGCCGATCCTGATCCCGGAGGAATATGTGCCCGATCTGGCCGTGCGGATGGCCCTGTACCGCCGGCTCAACGATGCCGAGGATCAGGCCGCGATCGAGGGCCTAGCCGCCGAAATGATCGACCGTTTCGGCGCGCTGCCCCAGCCGACCGCCAATCTGATCCGCCTGATCGAGATCAAGCGGCTGGCCATCGAGGCCAATATCGCCAAGATCGATGTCGGCGCCAAGGGCTCGCTGGTCAGCTTTCACCGCGATCATTTCCCCGATCCGGCGGGGCTGGTCGCCTATGCCACGCGGCTGGCCGGCACGGTCAAGCTGCGCCCCGACAGCAAGCTGATTATCACGCGGGTGTGGGGCGATCCGGCGGCGCGGCTCAACGGCCTGTATCAGCTGACCAAGGGGCTGAGCGCGATTGCGCGCAAAGTTACGGGGTGAGGGATCGCGCCATTTCGGCAAAAGCCGCGCCGCTCATGGGCTGCGCGCGCAGGAAGCCTTGATAGAAACCACAGCCTTCGCGCGCGATCACGCTGCGCTGCGCCGCATTCTCGATCCCCTCGGCGATCACACCCAGCCCCAGCGCGCCAGCCATCGCCACGATCGCGCGCAGCACCGCCAGATCGCGCGGCTCCTCGACAATGCCATCGACCATCGAGCGGTCGAGCTTCAGATAATGCAGCGGCAGCACCTTGAGATAGCGGAAATTACAGAACCCCGCGCCGAAATCGTCGAGCGCCAACCGTATCCCCTGCCCCGCCAGCTCGCCCAGCGTGCGCTCGGCCAGCTGCATATCGGCGACCAGCACCTGCTCGGTCAGCTCCAGCGTCAGCCGGTCAGGTGCAAACCCCGACCCCGCCAGCGCCCGCCCCAGATCGGCGGCATAGGACCCCGCCGCCAGATCGTCCGCCGTGACATTGAGCGACAGCCGCAGCGGCGCGGGCCACAGCGCCGCCGCCGACAGCGCCGCACCCGCGATATGGCGCGATAGCGGCACGACGTGGTCGGCCTGCTCGGCAATCGCGAACAGCGCGCTGGCACCGATGCGGCCAAGCTTGGGATGGTTCCACCGCGCCAGCGCCTCGGCCCCGGTCAGCGCGTCGCCCTCCGCCCCCGAATCCGCCCCCCACTTCGCCGCTGCATCGCCCAGCGCGAATTGCGGCTGGAACACGATCTCGATCTGGTCGCCGTCGATGGCTTTGAGCAGGTCTGCCTCCAGCTCGGCGGCGGTGCGCCCGGCCCGCGCGGTCTCACCATTGGCCCAGATCACGCGCTTGCCGGCCTGATGCTTGGCGGTGGCCAAAGTCTGCGCCAGCCGGTCGAGCGTCGATTCGCCGCCCTCCTGCGCCAGCACCCGGAGCAGCGCGACCCGGGGCGAAAGGCGCAGCGTACCGGCGCGGCGCACGATCGGGCGCGCCACCCGGTCGGCCAGCTGCTCGGCGAACAGCTGCCAGCGGGCGCGGCTGCAATCCTCGCGCGCGATCACCAGGAACGTCCCGCCGCCGCCTCGCACCGCCAGCCACGGGCCATCCAATTCCGCCGCAGCAAAATGCGTCAGCCGCGCCGCGACTTCGACCAAAGCACCATCACCCGCCGCCTCGCCATAGGCCAGATTGATCGTCTCAAACCGCCGGAAGCCCAGCATCAGCGCATGGACCCGCGGCCCGCTCTCATCATCGCCGGCGGGGCCGCCGGCCGCGTCCCACTCATCGAGCCGCGCGCGCACAGCGTCGATACCGGGCAAGCCGGTCAGCGCATCGCGCGGCGTATCGCCCTGAGCATCGTTCTTGCGCGCCAAACCCTGTCCTAACCCCTGCCAGGCATCGGATAGCCCAAACATGGCCATAGCGCCAAAGCTGTTGCCAAAACCTTGTCGACGCCGCGCCCGGCGCCTAGTGTTGCGCAAATGGGCGGGATGGGCGCAACGAGCATGAACAAATATATGCGGCTGGCGCTGATCGCCTCGGACACTGACCGTGCGCAGGAGGCGGCGGCCGCGCTGACTCGCGAGCATGACTGGGTTGCGCCGGACGAGGCCGAGGCGCTTGTCGTGCTGGGCGGCGATGGCTTCATGCTGCATGTGATGCATCAGATGCTGGATGATGAGCAGGTGCTGCCGGTCTATGGCCTCAACCACGGCACCGTCGGCTTTTTGATGAACCGCGCGCGTCCCGGCAAAGTGCTGGCGGACCGGGTGGCCAAGGCGCGGCATGTGGTGATGGCGCCGCTGAAGATGACCGCGCTGACCACCGGGGGCATCACCAAGACCTATTACGCCCTGAACGAGGTTTCGCTGCTGCGCGAAACGCGCCAGACCGCCAAGCTGGAGGTGCGGGTCAATGGCAAGGTGCGGATGGCCGAACTGGTCTGCGACGGCGTGCTGGTCGCCACCCCGGCGGGATCGACGGCGTATAATCTCTCCGCCAATGGGCCGATCCTGCCGATGGGATCGCGGCTGCTGGCGCTGACCCCGATCAGCCCGTTCCGCCCCCGGCGCTGGCGCGGCGCGATCCTGCCCGAGAGCGCATCGGTGGAATTCCGCGTGCGGGAGCCGCAAAAGCGCCCGGTCGCGGTGGTCGCGGATCAGCGCGAAGTGCGCGACATCGCCGAAGTGCATGTCGCCGCCTGCCATGAGCGCCAGCTGACCATGCTGTTCGATCGCGGCAGCGGGCTGGAGGAGCGGGTGTTCGCGGAGCAGTTCGCTGTGTGATTGAGTCTGTTTGATCGGCGACCTGACGGCCCGCAGCCTGTGCCGTCCCCCGCCCTCTCCCGACCCAGCCAGTATGTTGCTGTGGGAGGCCGGGAGAGGGCGGGGGATGGCACAGGCTTACCAAGCAAAAAACGCTTTTCGCAATTTCGCAAACAGACCCTCGCGCCATCTTGCCAAAGCCCGCCCGGCTGTTATAGGCACGCCCCTGCCCCGCCGGTCCGAAAACACCGGCGTAAAAAAACCGGCGTAATGTTCCCTGATAGCTCAGCGGTAGAGCTCTCGACTGTTAATCGAGTGGTCGTAGGTTCGAATCCTACTCAGGGAGCCATATTTGCCGCGGCAGAAGCCACCGGCGCCGCTGGGCAACCCACCTTCACCCCTAGGCTCACGAAATAACGGCACAGCCGCCCGCCCGCCGCGCTGACCCGGTCGCCCCAGGCTTCCACCGCTGCGCTATAGTCGGCGCCGGCGCGGGCGCTGGTGGTGATGTCAGCGGTGGGGGCCGGCTTGGCCTCGCTCGCCGCGCTGAGGTCCGCAAGCGGCGGGTAGGACCAGCGCGGCTCGGCGCAACCGCTCACAGCCAAGAGCGCGAGCAGCGGGATCAGGCGGTGCGTCCGCCGGCGTTCTGGCGATAGCGTCATCATATTGCTCCTGCTCGGCGGAATTGGCGATGGCATCGGCGGCGCGGGCGGCGGCGGCGGCGTCGCGCGCGGGCACGCTGCGGGCAAGCTCGGCGGCATCATGGCGGGCCAGCACCGCGCGGTCATGCGCATGCAGCCACAGCGCCGCGCCCGCCGTCCCGAGCAGCGCCGCTGCCACGGCGGTGATGGCCATCACCGCCCAGCGCACCGCCCCGGCCGGCACTCCGGCGCGCAGCAATATGGCGGCGATCGGGCCCATCAGCCGGCCCGCCTGCGAAGGTAAACCAGCCGTGCCCCGAAATAGGCCGCCCCGGCGTATAGCGCCGCGACCAGCGCCGCCTTCGCCGGATTGGGCGGGAACCCGGCCCAGATCAGCATGACTCCATTCGCCGCCGCGCAAGCCAGCGCCTCGCCCCACAGGGCATGCCGCAGACCGAGCCGCGCCTCCAGCCAGGTTCCGAACGGATTGAGCGGACAAGGCCGGCTGGCCGTGCTTGCCTTCAGCACCATCGCGCCATCGGCCAGCTGGAGCAGCACCAGCACAAAGCCGAGCGCCGCGTCGCAATGCAGCAGGAAATCGGTAACATCAGACATCGTCCGTCCTCTCGGGGATTCGTGAAATCCCCCACCGCCTAGGTCCGCACCCCGGCTGTAGGACAGCGAATTTAACCTATATGGGATATTTCTCGCAGGAGGCCCACGTTTCCGCTTAATCCTGCGGTGCGCGTCCGGCCCATGGCCAATCCACCACTCCGCCAACCCACAGCGCCACCCATACCAGCAGCGGCTGCAACACCATCCGCGGCGCGTGATAGGCCAACCCCAGCCCATGCCCAGCCAGCCCATGACCAGACGCCAGGTCGATCATCATGTGGTTGATGTTGGCGGGAAACACACAGACCGCATAGACGGCCAACCCGATCCCGCCCGCGCGCCGCAAACGCGCATCGCGCGCCTGCACAAGCGCTGCCGCCCCGGCAATCTCGCACATCCCGGTCAGCGCGATCACCAACGGGATCGCCGGCACCCAATGCGGGGTTATCGCGATGAACGGCGCGGGGCTGGCCAGATGCAGCACCCCCGCCACAAAGTAGAAAATCGCCAGCAGCCAGCGCCAGATCTTGCGCGCCGTTCCGTGGCGGCTATCGAGTGTATCGGCCATGCGCGCCTTGTTGCGCGCGCCGCGCCGCCCTGTCCAGCCCGGTTACTTGCCCGCGATGCGCAGCGCTCCGGGTCGGTCACGGCCCAGTTGGAAGGCGTGAAGGTTGCAGGCCATCTCCTCCAGCGTGAACCCACGCTCAAACACCAGCCCATGCAGCGGATGCCGCCGCCAGCAGACCCGCGCCGCAATCGGCGGAAATCCCGGCACGCAAATCCGCAGCGACTGGCGCACCAACAGCCGCTCATCGCATGCGATACAGGCGCCCTGCTGCGACAAATTGCGCAGGGTCACCGCATGCG